>CAVCIJ010000175.1:0-16799 GCA_963601995.1 bacterium
GCATGGATCAAGAACCCTTAATTTTAATCCTGTCTCAGATGAAAGAATTTGAGCTGCTCCCTGCGGAAATGAATCTTCTGCAAAAAGTGCAATTTTTTGATTTTGTGCAGTGCAGTTTTTTATGAATTTTACAAGTTCGTAAAGTTCCTTTGCGCCAGGTTCTTCGCCTTCTTCAGTTTCCAAAACGGCACTTAATTCAAAATTAAATTCTGCAGCAAAATAAGGAAATGCCTCGTGAAAAGTTACAATTTTTGAACCGGCAAACTGATTAAGTTCTGAATGCATTTTTTTGCTCAGCGCGTCAATTTTTTCCAGGTAGGATTTTGTGTTTGCCTTGTAAAGTTCAGCATTTTTTTTGTCAAGAATGCAAAGACCGTCGCAAATTTTTTGTACTTCGTAGGAAGCTCCGCTAAGACTTACCCAAATGTGCGGATTTTCATCTACAAGACTGAAGTTTTCAGATGCAACAATCATTGCATCTTTTTTTAATTCAAGAGCCTTATCTAAAAAATCTTCCATTCCGGCACCGTTTGCAACAAGAATTGAAGAAGAAGCTATGCTGCGCATATCCTTTGTTGTAAGCTGATAATCATGCAGGCAGCCTGTATTTGCCGGAGCTAAAAGCGAAAGTTCCACATTCTGCGCGCCGTCAGTTATGTTCATAAGCATTATGTAAAGTGGATAAAATGTTGCAGTGATTTTTACTTTTTGTGAACTTTGATTTTGAGAAGACTGAATGTTTTTTTTGCTGCATGAAGAAAAACTGAAAATACAGAAACTTGAAAAAACAAAAATAAAAATATTTCTTAAGAGTTTAAATTTCATATTCGAAAATATACTACAAAAGAAAAGCTTTGTCATTCTTGGACTTTTTTCTTTCTTTTGCAGCTTACTTACTGAAAATTTAAAATCTCAGCAGATTTGAGGAAGATATTTTTTTTCAAAACTTCTTACGTCAATTGCAGGACTAAAATAGTCTCCCTGAAAAAGTTTAAATCCCATTTCAGTCATTTGCTCAACCTGTAATTTATTTTTTAAGCCCTTGCTTATAATTGAATAATTTAAATCGTGAGCCAAAGAAACTATTGTGTTTATAATTTTGACATTGCGGCTGTTTCCAATTTCTGAATCAACAAAGGCAATATCCATTTTTATTGAATTTATATCCATATCTTTTAAAACATTAAGTGATGAATAGCCTCCGCCAAAGTCAGTTATGCAAACAGGAAATCCTTCCTGACTTAGCTTATTTGTTACCTCTAAGGCGTGCGTGTAGTTTTTTACAAATTCACTTTCCTTAAATTGAATTACAAGATTTGACGGTTCAATTTTATTTCTTTGTACAAGTTCCTTAAAAACTTTTACGATATCCAGATAGTAAATGTCTTTTTCGTCTACGCTGACTGTAATGCTAAAGTCGTCAAGTCCGTCGATTTTCCAGTCGCATAAAGTTTGCGCGGCAAGATTCCAAATGCAATAGTCAAGTTTGCAAATTAGTCCTGAACTGCGAATGGCATCTATAAAATTTCCTGATGAAATGATTTTGCCTTCATTTATCCATCTGGCTCTTGCTTCACAACCTAAGGCTTCTCCTTTTGCATTTACAACTGGCTGAAGATAAAGAAGAATTTCATCATTTATTAGGGCTTTTTCAAATTTATCCATAATGATTTTTTCTTCTTTCATTAACTCAAGAGAATTTGTGTCATAAGAAATAAAAAGTTTTTGATAAGAATTTGAATCTTTTTTGAGTGCCATTATTGCCTTATCGTACATAATTTCAATGCGTTCATTTTTGTCTGTGATTTTATAAACACCTGCATTTATATGTATTTTTAGATTCTCAAAAGAAGCTGAAAGTTCATTTACATTTTCCTTGAATGTATGAAATGGAAATTCTCCCTCTTTTATTAGAAGTGCGATTTTATCATCAGTGATTCTTCCGTAGCAGCATTTTCGCGATGAATATTTTTGCACAAAGTCGGCATATCTTTTTAAAAGTTCGTCGCCTTTTTTGTCGCCAAAAAGTTCATTGATAAGTTTAAAATCTTTTATGTTAAAGCAGATCATATTCCAGTTTTGATCTTTTTCGCTTTTTAAAAGATTTTCTGCTACTTCAAAAAATTTTTTCCGATTATAAAGTTTTGTAATAGAATCGTGACTTGCAATGTATTCTTCACGGCGCACTTTTTCAAGCTCTTTAGTTTTGTCAGCAAGTTTTATAAAACTTCCAACTTGAATTTCGTCGCTCATAATCGGATGAAATTCCACATTGAAATAATGAATTGTTCCGTCTACTTTTAGTTCGTATACGCCAAGACTTTTGTTGTCTTCAAGATTTTTCCAATCATTTTGTACATTCAAAAAGAAGTGCATAAGTTTTCTTTTTGAGATTGATTTCTTTCCTCGGTCTGAATCATCTGAGTCCGGCTTAAAAATTTCTTCGGCTTTTAAATTTAAATAAATAAGTTTTGGAACTGTGTCAAAGCATATTATTGCGTCTGAAAGTTCTTCGTTTATTTTGTATAAGGCTCTTTTTTCAAGACGATTAGGCGAAGTATAGATTGAAAAATATGCGATGAAAAAATTCAGTAAGGCAAAAAGGATTGAAGTTGCTTCGATTCCGGATTTTAAAAACAAAAAAATGTGGTACAGAATAACGGCTGTAATGTAAACTGAAAAAACTATTGCGTACTTGTATTTGTAAATTGCAGGTGCATCAAATGTTTTTGCAAGAATAAAAACAAGCGAAATTGAAACCATCGAAATGCACAAAAGTGCGTGAAGCAGAAAAGGGTTTAATTTGTGAAATTTAAAAAGCTGTTCAAAAAGAACTTGAAATGAAAATTCTGCCGGACCTGTTCTTACAATAGTTTGAACAAGTTCTAATTTTCCGTTTGTATCTATGAATTCATTTTGAAAATCGTATTTTGTTAAAACTCTTACAAAAACTTTTACATTTTCGAAAGATGTTCCGTTCTGGCTGAACTTAAGCGGTACTTCAATAAGGTCAAATGAAAACGGAATTATTGCGTTGAAAATAAGATAAATTACGTCGAAGGTGATAAAAACTGTAAAAACATTTTCTAAATTTGCCCACATAAATTTTTTTGAACTGTAGGAAATTGAAAATTTCATAAGCTCAAAAATCATTATAACAAGACAAATTAAATAAAGACTGTAAAAATAGCGTGCAAAATTCTGCATATACTGAAGAAGAAAAAGTGCATAAGTTGCAACTGTTTCAATACTCATTACAAGGCAGGAAGTAACGCGTTTTACAAAGAATTTTTTTCGCCTTGAAATGTAAACTGTGGAATATGCAATTATTCCTGCAAAAGTCAGCGAAACTACAATGTATATAATTTTAAAGTTTGTAATAAAAAACATTTTTTTTACCCTTTAATCAAGCAGCATTTTTTTATTTCCAGAAAAATAAATTTTCAAAGTCGCCTACGCAGATTGGCTTTGAAAGATAATATCCCTGGAACACATTAGAGCCTTTTTCTTTAAGAAACTGAAACTGTTCTTCTGTTTCAACGCCTTCTGTAACAACGCTCATATCAAGCGATTTTGCCATTTTTATAATTGCTGATAGAATGATTTTTCTCTTTGTTTCGATTTTATTTTTTTGTTCCGCACTTATATTTTCCTTGTCAGCAAGAAATCCCATATCGATTTTAAGAACGTCCATTTTTACATTTTTTAAAACATTAAGTGAAGCAAGTCCCGTTCCAAAATCATCCATTTCAATTTTAAAGCCAAAGTCTCTTAGATCACTTATTACTTTTACAGTTTCAGGAGAATCGTTCATTACAACGTTTTCTGTAATTTCAAGATTGAGTTGTGAAGGAGCAATTTCATATTTTTTTACAAGCGAAATTAAAGTTTCGTAAACATCTTTGTAGTAAAAATCATTGTTTGAAATATTTATGCTGATATAATATTTTTCCATTCCCATGCGTTTCCATTTTTGAAGAAGGGCGCAGGCTTTTTCCCAAATAAATTTATCGAGTGCTGAAATGCAGCCTGTTTTTTCAAGAATTGGAATAAAATCACCAGGCTGCAAAAGTCCCTGCAGAGGATGACGCCAGCGAACAAGAGCTTCTGCTCCAATTAAATTCTTTTCTTCGTCAAATTGCGGATGCAAAAAGAGACAAAAGTCTTCGTTTTTGATTCCTCTTTCAAAGTCACGGATTATATTTTTTTCATAAAGTAAATCTTCCATCAGCTTTTTGTCATAAAACTGAGGACCTGAAATATAAGAATTTTTTATATGTTCAATTGCAAGCACTGCCTTGTCGTACATTGACTGAATATTTGTATCGCCGGCTTCAACTGAATAAATTCCAATTTCAAAATCAATTTTGCAGTTTTTTGCATCAAGAATGCGTTGAATTTCATCGCTAATCATAAGGTAATCTGAAATGTTGTAGTCTGCCTTGTTGATTAAAAGTGCGTATCTGTCGTTTGAAATTCTTCCTGCAATTGAATCTTTATAGCCAAGTTGAAGAAGAAGTTCTGCCTGTTTCTTTAAAATTATGTCGCCGGTTTCGTTGCCAAAAAAATCATTTATGATTTTAAATTTTTTTATGTTTGTGGCAATTAAATATCTTTCAACCATTGGATTTTCTTTGATGATTTGCATCGCTTTTTTTAGAAATGCTGCTCTTGTGTAAAGTCCCGTAAGTGAATCGTGTGTGGCTTTGAAATTTTGAACACGGTAGTTTTTGTGCAGTTCAGTTTGATCTTCAAGGCAAATGTAACTTCCAAGAATTTTATCCTGATTGTCTTTTAAAAGCCTGTAGTCAACTTTATAATCATATTCGTGTAAAATCAAATCATTTGAGCCTTCAAGAGTTTCATTGATTTTAAATTTGTCTTCCCAGCAGAATTTTTCTTTTTTTGTGGCACTGTAAAAAACAAGTTTGTCGTGACAGTAATTTTCTGCATTTTTTAAAGCTGAATTTTTACTTTGGAAAATAAGCTGAGCTTTTTCGTTAAGATAAATGCAGTTGTTTTCAATGTCGAAGCAGGCAATTCCGTTGTCAATATTGTGAGAAACAAATTTTATTACATTATTTATAATTTCGTTGCGTACAACATAAAATGTTATGTAATAAAAAATAACCGTTAAAAGTCCATAAGCAAGAGTTGAATAATTTAGGTGTACAAAATTTCCTAAGTAAACAAAAAATGCGTCGGTCACAATTACAGCGGCAAGAGTACTAAGAATGTAGGTAAATTTTTTTCTGTAGAATTTCTGACTTTTTGAAATACGTTTGAGTAAAAGTGCAAAAATCAAAAGTACCTGAATGTATGAAATTAAAAGATGAATTTTGTAAAATAAAAAGTCCTGGCGAATCCAGCAGTAAAAAACTTCTTTTCCATTGTCTGCAGGAACGAAATATTTTTTCAGTAAAAATGAATGGTGCTGACTTGGAATTGCGTTTGTTAATAGTAAAAAAATGTCAATCGAGCAAATTGCCCAGTAAGCTATGCAGTAAATTTTTACTTTTTCTTTTGCAATCGTAAAATCTTCGCCAGTAAAATAAAAGATGTAAAGTCCAATAGCAAAAAGCAGAAGATCTATGCTTGAATAAAAAAATCCGGCAGAAAAATATGCGGCAATTTCATTTTCCATTAAAATGTGAATGTCGTAAGTGAGTACGCTGATTAAGCCTGCAAAAACTGTAAATGCAAGATATTTGCTGTTCCTGTCGTTTTTTGTCAGACAAAGAAAAACAACTACAAGCATTAAAATCGAGAGAACTGTGCTGGCTATTAAAAAAATATATTTGCTTAACAAAATTTTTATCTCCGCATATTCTTTGCAAAGTGATTTTAACTTATCTAAAAAACATATTGAATGAGTTTTTAGAGTTTTGACTTTACAAAAAATTCCTTATGCTTTCAAAAGCTCCGTGTAAGATTGATTTTTAGATTCTTCCAGAATTTTATAAAAAATCTTTGAATCAATCTGCATGTTTGTGGAAGAACTTATGTCCACAAATTTATTAAAGCGCACAAAGTAAAGAAAAGTTTTTATGCTTTCTTCAGGCACATCAAAAATTAAAGAAACTGCCTTTTTGTAACACGCCTGCTGACCTGCATATTTTTTTATATTTACGCTGTGATCAGTTTTATAATCAATTATTGTAAAATGATTTTCATTTTCCGCAAAGAACAAATCTATTGAACCGTTTACTGTAAATCCGTCCAGACTCATTTTAAATGGATATTCCGCTTTTGCACCAGAAGAAAGTGCTTTTTTTCCAAGTTCGCTTTCACTGAAATTTAAACAGATTTTGCGGCAGTATTCAAAAAGTTGTTTTCTCTGATTTTGAGAAAATTCTGGAAGTTCAGAAGATAAAACTGATTCAAGAAAATCAAAATCAAGTCCCTGCACAAAATTCTGCAAATAAAGATGAATAAAAATTCCCAGTGAATCCCAGTTTATTTTCTGGCTTTTAATCAGTGGATCTAAAAATGAATCAAGTTCGGCTGAAAAATCAAGCGGCTTTAGATCTTCATTTTTGCCTTTTTCTGCTGATAAAAATTTTGCTTTTTCAAGATCGCTTGGACTTATTTTCTTTACAGAATTTTTTTCAGTTTCAAATGCATCTTTTTCCAAATCCTCGTAAACTGAAGAAATTCTTTTTATAAGATTAAATTTTTGACTGTCGAGCGGAATATTTTTTTCCTGATAAATTATTTTTTTTGGATAAAATGGAATTGCGCAAAAATCAAAAGGAGAGCCGCTTTCGTAAATAAATTTTATTTCATCAAAATTATTTTTATTTTCATCAGGATTTTCGTCTTTTTCTTGAGAAAGCAAATCAAGATTATAATACTGAAGCAGAACTTGCTGCAAAAGATTTGTTTCGTCTATATCAATTTCATCTTTGCCAAAATCTTGAGTTCCGATTATTGTAAATTCTTTTATTGCCCGTGTTATTCCAACGTAAATAAGCCGCCTGTATTCTGCAAGATTTTTTTGCAGAGAAGTTCGCGTTTTTCATTTTCAAAAAAATTTGCGCTGCTTGAAGCAAGCATTGTAAATCCGTATTCATCGTCAAAATAAATTTTGTGACCTTTTCCTTTTCCAAGATTTTTGTAACAGCCGAGTAGAAAAACGTAGTCAAATTGAAGTCCCTTGCTTTTGTGAATTGTCATAATTTGAACAGCATCACTTTGCTCAAGCGGATATGAAAGATTTTTTAAATCAATATCACTGTCTTCTCCATCAGAAAAACCTGCCCCTTCCTTATCTTTTTGTATGCTTAGCTGATCGACAAACCAGGCAATATCTTTTCCTTGAGAATCACATTCGCGCGCAAGTTCAAAAACTAAATCATAATGTTCTTCAAAAACATTTACGTTTGTATTGATTAAAACTTCGTATCTGTAACCTTGAGAGTACCAGAGTTCATTTAATACCTGAGTGAGCGGCTCGGAAAGAAATTTTATTTTGTTCTGCTTGAAAAAATCTGCGGCGTTTCTGTAGCGTAAAAATGCACAGTTGTTTTGTGCAAAGGCTTCTTGAATTTTAGAAGTGAAATTTTCATCAAAGGCTGTAAAATCACTTTTTTTCTGAATATAGTCCATGCAGGAAAGTACAGTTTCTGTTTCGGCAATGCTAAGTCCGCAAAGGGGAGAGCAAAGGTAAGATGAAAAAGCATTTATGTCCGACGGATAAACACACAGTCGCAGAAAATTATAAATGTCATTTACAATTCCGTCTGAAAAAAGTTTTGACATCTGGTCAACTTTGTACGGAATGTTAAATCTTTCGAGCGCTCTCGTAAAGTAATGACGCTCAGATCTTTTTTTATCAAGAATTGCTATTTTTGAAAGAGGAACGTTTTGTTCCTTAAGTTTTAAAATCTGCCTTGCAAGAAAATATGCCTCGTGTTCTGCGGAATTTTCTGGAATCGATTTTTTATTTTTTGCTTCGTCTGAAAATTTCTGATTTTTAAAAAGAAGGGCAATGTGTCCTTTTATGTTTTTTTCGTTCAATTCAAGCGGCGGCATTTCGTTGTGAAATTTGTCTACGTAAGAAGCAAAATTTTCTCTTTCGTAGCCTGCTTCATAGCTTTCATTTTTTGAGCTTTCAAAAATTCCTCTTTTGCCGGAAATTTTATTTTTTTCTGAATCTAAGGCACCAAAAAGAATATTGAAGGAACTTAAAAGTTCAGGAGTTGAACGATAATTGTAAATCATTGAGCAGTATGAATCTTCTCCGTTTGTTTCGCACAAAAGTTCTTTTAAATTGTTAAAAACGTCAACTTCGGCACCGCGAAATTTATAAATTGACTGCTTTTCGTCGCCTACAAAAAAAAGTTTGTCTGAGCAAAGATTTATTTTTAGTGCCTTGTGAAGTCCTTCTGGATTAGCATCGTAGTCTTTGTATTCTGTAAAAACTCCGTCTTTTTCGGCAAGCAGAAAAAGCAGATCGCGGTTTTTTCCGTTGTTGTCCTGAAACTCATCAATCATAATTTTTTTGTAACTGGATTTTTCCTCTTCCCGAATGTCTTTTTGCTCAATCAGAATTTTTATTGCAAGTTCGCTAACGTCCTTAAAACTTAATTTTCCTGAAGTTCTTTTCTGCTGATTTACAGTTTCTGTAAATTCATCAAGCAGACCGCAGAAATCTTCAAGATATTTAAAGTCTTTTATGTAAGCAAAGAAAATTTCAAGTTCGCTTAAAGTTTTTTCAAGTTCACTGTAAAGGTTTTTTAATTCGTCCTGCATCTCTAATTTTTTTCGCAAATTTCTTTGTTTTGGCAAATCTTTTATCTGGCTGAAAAAATTTTTTGCGTATTCATTTGTTTGATCAAGAGAATTTTTTTCAAGGTCAGTTTTTTCAAGTTTTTTTAGATTTAAATTTTCTGCGCATTGTATAAAAACTGAATATTTTGGATCGCTAAGTGATTTTTCCTTGTTTTCATCTGAAGTTAAAATATCGTGAATGTTTAAAATTATTTTCAGCGGATTTTTTTCGCCTTCAAGACTTGCATAAAAATTCCACTTTTCAAGAATATGATTTTTTTGTTTAGGAATGAATGATGAAAAATAATTTTTTGGACTTGCAAGGGACGTATAATTTATTACACAAGAAGAAAATACTCTTCCTGCAAAATCTTGAATTTCAGTCGGGCTGCAAAAATATCCAATGCATTTTTTTTCAAGATTCTGAAGAACAAATTTAAATGCAAGATTTTCAATTTCCGAAGAAGAATCTGAAGAACCGCTTGTAAAGTCCGGACGGATTCCATAGCGGTTTGAACACTGCCTTAAAACTGATGTGCAGTAAGAATCCATAGTTTGAATGTGAACTGTAGAAAATTCTTTTAGTGCTCTAGATGCATTTTCTCTTTTTTCCTTGGGAACTTCCTCTGATAAACTGAAAAGTTTTAAGGTTTTATAAATGCGATCGTACATTTCGGCAGCGGCTTTTTTTGTGTACGTTAAAGTTAAAATGTTAGAAGCGTGAAGATTTTTGTCTTCCATCAAAAGCCAGGCAAATCTTGTTGCAAGAACCTGAGTTTTTCCACTTCCGGCACCGGCCGCAACTACGGAATTTATTGTTCTGCAGCAGGCGTTTTTTTGCTGAGCGTCAAGTTCCTTATTTATTTTTTTTAAAACTGAAAGATATTCATATTCCTGATTTTTTTTCATTTTGTTTTTCCGTCTTCCTGAAGTTTTTTATTTCCGCAAGTAAATAGCGTTCTGCAGCTTGCCTTAAAATTGCATTTACTGCAGTCAGTGTAAATGTCGAGTTTTGAAAATTTATTTTTCTTTGCCGATTCAAGATTTAAGTCACAGTTTTCTACTTTTTCTGCAAAGTAATCTTCTAGAATTCTTGCTTCCGTCAAAGTTGAATTGTAAATTTCTAGACTTTTATCATTTTTTTCACTGTCAATTATGACTATTTCTTTTGCACCGTTTATTGAAGTAAAAGCCATTTTGTCTAACTGGTTGATTTCGTTTTTATAGTTCCACAAATCTACATACATTGCGCATTGAAAATCAGAAAGACCTTCTTCTTCGCTGAAAATACATTCTTTTAAACTTGGAAGCCCTGTGTTTTTATAGTCGATGATTGTAACGCCCTTGTCATCGTTGCCTGCTAAAATACAGTCGATTCTTCCGTTTAGAGCGTAAGATGAATTTTCATTATTTTTTGAACAGAGCCATTTTTCTGTGCTGACAACAGTATTGCCTCCGTATGTTTTTTCCGTGCAGAAAAATTTTAGAAAAGAAATTATTGCCGCTGAAAATTTATTTCTTTGCGAAACAAGAACTTCATAGCTTAGCGGAGAAGACTTGTAAAGATCAAAAGATTTAAAAACACATTCATCTACAAGTTGCCGTAAATTTTTATCTTCTTCATCGCTGCCGAATTTTTCGTTTTCGTTGTAAAGCGGAATTTTTTTAAGGCGTGCAAAAAGAATTTCAAGAATTTTGTGATAAATGTTTCCTTCCGTAAACTTGTCAAAAAGTCTTAAATCCAAAGTATCACCTTTTAGCAAAAGCACATTTTTTAAAAGCCATTTTCGCGGACAGTCAAAAAAATATTTCATATCAGTTTGAGTGATTTTTATAAGATTCTGATTTTTATAAAGTGATTCAACTTCTGCGTCTTTTCCTTTTAAATTTAAATTTGCTTTTCCGTCGCCGGATCTGTTTTCTTTTAAAATAAAATCGACTGGAATTTTTAACGCATTTTTTACACTCTGACTTTCTTCGTTAAACTGAGTGGAATTAAAATCATTTTTACTTTTCCAAATTTTATATTCTTCAATTTGATTTTTTGAAATGCCGGTGATTTGATTTTTGTTTTCAAGAAGAAATTTTTTTTCAGCCAAAATAAAATCTTTTTCATCAAGCTCTATAAAAGGAGTTTTGTCTTTTTCAAGCTGCGCTTCTTCAAAAAAACTGTGCGGAATCTGGAATCCAGAAAAACTTTGTTCGCTGTAAGAAAAAACTGCGTTCGATCTTGCGTAAAGTCTTATAAATGCTGAACTTGCTTCATCATTGTCTAAAAAATTTAACTGAGTTCTTTTTATGTTGTTTAAAAACGAAACCGGTCTGTAAACAACATTAACAGCACTTTGCGAGCAGTTTATAATAAAATTGAATTTGTACGCAGACATTGCAGCAAGTTTGTAACTAAAAATATTTACGCCTGAAAGTTCTTCCTGCGCCCTGTATGATGAATTTTTTATTTCGTTCAAGAAAATTTCATAAGGTGAAGAAACTTTTAAATTCTTTTTTTCAAAATATTCCTGCTCAAGTTCAATAAAACCGTCAAGAATTGTTATACAGCGCGAAAGAATGTTATTTGCTGATGTAGAAAATGTTTCGTCAAGAAATTCATTTTTAAAAGCGAACCACGACTCCCTGAGTGAAGAAAAAGTTTTTGATTCTGTAAATGCTTTTATGCTTTTTTTCAGACTTTTGTAAAAAATAAGTCCTGCTTCATCAGCCTTGCTTTTTGAAAAAGCCTTTATCCAGACATCATTTTTTTCGTTAAAATCATAATTGCAAAGGCAGTGATAGGAATTTGCTTTTTCTATGAACTGCTGGTTGAAATCTAGTTTTTTCCAGGGAATGCAGGCGTTTAAAAGAAGAGCGCGCACAGAATCATAGGAAAAATTTTCTTTTGCACAGGTGTAAATATTTTCAAAAATGCTTCCGGCACAGTTTTTTGTCATTGGAATTCCCGTGCGGATTACAAATGGAATGCAGTATTTTTCAAATTCTCTTTTTATGTATGGAACGTAAGTTTCAATTTCGCTTGTGTGCAGTGCAATTTCTTCAGGACGTGCCTCTTTGTTTTGGATTAAATTTCTAATTTGAAGAACTGTTCTTCTTAATTCCATTCGCGCGTCCGGGTAAGAATAAATTTTTGGTACGGAAGCAATGTTTTTTGGAAGCACAATTTGAATTATGTTTTTTGCGGAATTAAAAATCTGCTCGTATTCTGCAAAATCCTGCATTTGCTCCGGATAAAAAATTATAAATGTTTTTTTATTTTCAAAAAATTCACTTTTTAACCAGGAAGGCTCAAACATTTCATTGCCTAAAAATTCGCTGTAGATTTTGTATAAAAAAAGATAATCCTGATTTTCTGAATCTGTGTCGTCTTCTTCCGTTAAATTATTTTCTGAAAGCCATTTTTTGTAGTGTTCGTGCCATAAATTCAGCGATGAAATATTTGAAGAAATCCAGTCTGCAAATGCTGATGACTGGGATGCGAAATCTGGATTTATTATGCTTTTAAAAAGCGGTTTTCCTTCAACTGCACATTCAGCATTTTTTTGAATCAGATTATAGACGAAAAGTTTTTTTAATAATGAAGGAACTGCATGCATTCCTTGAAGATGAGCACCAAGATATTTTTCTTTAAATTTGTCCCAGGCTAAGAACTGTTCCATAGAAACTGCCTTTTTGCCAGAAAGTTCAGGATTCTGCACGCACCAGTCGGCCCAGCTTTCTAAGGAAACGCTTGTTGCAAAAACAAAAAATACATCTTTTTTGCAAAGATATTTTTTTAAGATTTCAGGGATATTTTCGGGTTCTTTTTGAATTATGCTCATAGCGGACATTATACTGCATATTTAAGGAAATTTCGCTGATGAAAAAAAATTTTTGTTAACAGGAAATTTAATTTTTTTACAGAAAATTTTCTTTGCTGACAGCACACTCTGTTTACTGACGAAATTTTTCTGAGGAAGAAAATTTTTGTGTAAAAAAAAGTCTTTTCTGTCACAAAAAAAATTACTCTTCAGAATTAAGCTTAATTATATTTTTTGCCATTTGGACTTTTGTGATGCAGCGATTCATTGCATGTTTTTCAATGTAACGGTGGGCTTCGCTTTCGCTCATATCTTCTTTGTCAATTAAAAGCCATTTTGCACGGTTTATTATGCGGATTTCTTCCATTTTTTCTTGTACTGAAATGACTTTTTTTTCTTTTTGTCTGATGCGTTCACGCATTGCAGTCATAAAATCGAGGGCGCGGTTTACCATTTGCGGCGAATTGTTTTTTTCAAGCGTAAAAACTCCGAATTTTGCAGTGCTGTAAAAAATTTCATCATATTGATTGTTTGGCACAAGCATTAAAACGCAGGAATCTGAATCTTTTGCAAGGTCAATTGCAAATTCGCTTCCGTATTCATCGCAAAGTGGAGCATTTACAAAAACAAAATCCCAGTCGCGATCAAGAAGCTCTCTTTTTGCAGCTACCGAACTTGTGGCAACCTTTACCGGACTATATCTGAATTCCGGAAGAAAAGTGAGAAAAACTGAATTAAAAGCTTCCGCAGAGGAAACGAGAAGAACACTGTAAACGCGTTCCTTAAAGTCCATAAAATCTCCACTCAGTTTTAGCGTAACACTGACAAAATTTTTTGCAAAAAAATCTGCTGTATTTTTCCAGGCGCAATTTTAAAAATCAAAACTAAAAAAAAACTTAAAAGAATTTTTATACTACTTCCCAATGTGTCGAAAAATTTTCTGACCAAAAATCAAGAACCTGTGAACAGTAAATTTCTTTTATGAAATTTGAACTTTTACAGATTTTCCAGGCTTCTTCTGCCGAAGATGGAAGTGTCTTTAGTTTTTTTAATTTTTCTTCGCCTGCCGTAAAAAGATTTTCATTAACACTTTCAGGAAGATTCATATTTTTTTTGATTCCCTCAAGTCCTGCGTAAATAAGTGCCGTGTAAACTGCGTAAATGTTCGAGCAGGAATCAGGAGAGCGAAGCTGGGCTCTTACAGATTCTCTGTTTGCGGCCGGAATTCTTATAAGGTGAGAGCGGTTTTCCCTGCACCAGGAAATATATTTTGGTGCCTTATCTTTTCCAAGTCTTTTGTATGATTCTTCGCGAGGATTAAAAATCGCTGTCATTTCTTCAATTCGATTTAAAATTCCGGCAACTGCATTTTTTAAAAGTGCTTTTTCATCCTTTTCTTCGTCGCTTATTACAGACATATTTATGTGAAGTCCGTTTCCAGGTTTGTTTTCAAGCGGTTTTGGAGAAAAATCAGCATCAAGTCCGTATTTTGCTGCCACAGTGCGCACTACAGTTCCAAAAGTAAAAACATCGTCAGCGGATTTTAGAGCCGGCGCGTAGTGAAAGTCAATTTCGTTTTGACCAGGACCTGCCTCGTGATGAGAAGATTCAGGCTTGATTCCCATCTGCTCGAGGGTAAGACAAATTTCCCGGCGCACATTTTCGCCTTTGTCGTAAGGTGCAATGTCCATGTAGCCGGCGTTGTCGTAAGGAATTTTTGATGAAGTGCCGTCTTCGTTTAACTTAAAAAGATAAAATTCCTTTTCGGTTCCAAACTGAAAAGTTAAGCCTTCTTTTTTAGCTTCGCCAATCGCCTTGATTAAAAGGCTCCGCATATCTTTTTCAAATTCTTTGCCGTCTGGATAAGTTATTGAGCAGTACATTCTTACAACTTTTCCGTGTTCAGGTCGCCATGGCAGAACTGTAAGCGTAGAAGGATCAGGATGTAAAAAAAGATCTGAATGAAGTTCTGTATTGAATCCCAAAATTGATGAAGCATCAAAAGAAATTCCTTCATTAAAGGCTTTTTCTATTTGATAAGGCATAATCGAAATATTTTTTTGAATTCCAATCACATCGGAAAAAGCAAGCCTTATAAACTTAACATCTTCTTCCTTTACATATTGAATCACTTCATCAGCGTGATATCTCATATTTTCTCCTGTAAAAATGCTGTTGCCTGAAAACTAAAGTTATGCGGAATTTAGTTTATCATCTACATTATATTTAGTAGATAGATTTGAAAAATAAATTTTAAAAAGATAAAAGACCGCTCTATTCTAGCAGTCTTTCATCTTTAGTAAAAATCGCTAAAATCTGCAGAAAATTATAACATAAAATTGTAATTTAGCAGAAATTTTTTTTAGGTAAGTCTAAACTTTAGAGGTTCACTTTACAAGTTTGTGTAGCCCATAAGATACTCATCGATTTCACAGGCACATTCTCTTCCTTCAGCAATTGCCCAGACTACAAGCGACTGTCCTCTGTGCATATCGCCGGCAGTAAATACTTTTTCAACATTTGTTTTGTATTTGTCTGGTTCAGAACTTAAAACTGTATTTCTTGCACCAAGTTCCGTGCCAAAAGCCTTTGCCGTGTAATCTTCGCAGCCTAAAAATCCTGCCGCAATTAAAATTAAATCTGCCGGCAAATCTTTTTCGCTTCCTGGTCTTTCGCATAAAACACGTTTTCCGTCAATCATTTTAAATTCAACTTCAACAGTTTTTACGCCGCAAACTTTTCCGTCCTGAGTGTAAACTTCTTTGATTGTTGTTTCGTAGATTCTAGGATCGTGTCCGAATTTGTAAATTGATTCTTCTGCTCCGTAGTCTGTTTTGAGAACTTTAGGCCATTGTGGCCACGGATTATTTTTCTGCCTTTCGACTGGAGGTTTTGCCATCATTTCGATTTGAGTAACGCTCGCTGCTCCAAGCCTTATGCAAGTTCCTGTGCAGTCATTTCCTGTGTCGCCACCGCCAAGAACAATTACGTTTTTGTCTTTTGGATCAAAGAATTTTTTGTCTTCAAAATTTGAGTTTAAAAGACTTTTTGTAACTGACTTTAAAAAATCAACTGCAAACATAAGTCCGCTTTTTACTTTTTCAACGCCTTCTGCGCTTAAAGGACGTGCTTTTTTTGCCCCGCAGCAAAGAGCAACTGCATCGTATGAATCAAGAATTTTCTGTGCTTCAAAACTGTTTCCTACATCAGCTCCAAAAACAAAGTTTACGCCTTCTTCCTTCATTAAATTTATTCTGCGGTCAATGATTTTTTTGTCGAGCTTCATATTTGGAATTCCGTACATCAAAAGTCCACCAGCCCTGTCTTCACGTTCGTAAACTGTTACGTTGTGACCTCTTCGATTTAAAAGATCAGCTACTGCAAGTCCCGCCGGTCCTGAACCGATTACAGCGATTTTTTTGTTAGAGCGTGTTTTTGGAATTTGCGGTTTCATATATCCTGATTCAAAGGCTTTTTCTATTATAAAAAGTTCGTTGTCGTGGATTGAAACCGCTTCTTTTATGTCGCCACCGTTTCCGCAGTTGCAGGCTTTTTCGCAAAGTGCCGGGCAAACTCGTCCGGTAAACTCAGGAAAACTTGATGTTTTTAAAAGACGCCAGGCAGCCATATCGTACTGTCCTTGATAAAGCGCATCATTCCATTCAGGAATGTAGTTGTGCAGAGGACATCCTGTTACCATTCCCTTAAGACGAATTGCACTCTGACACATTGGAACGCCGCAGTTCATGCAGCGACTTGCCTGTTTTTTTCTTTCGTCTTCATTCAGTGGAATATGAAATTCGCTGAATCCCTTAAGCCTTTCTTCGGGCTTTACAGTAATATTTTCAATTCTGTCAAATTCTAAAAATCCGCTTGCTTTACCCATAATTTTCTCCAAAATAAACAGCTCAAATTTTTAAGCCGTAACTTTTTTAAACGCCTCAAAAAGAGCTTCGTTATGAGAAAGTCCCCGTTCTTCGGCCTTGCTGATTTCGACCATCATTCTGTGGTAGTCGTTTGGAACAATTTTTTTGAAATGCGGAAGATAAGAATCAAAATCTGCCACAATTTTTTTTGCCAGACTTGAGCCTGTTTCTTTTGCATGTTTTTCAATAATCGCCTTTAAATTTGCTGCATCGTGACTGTCGGTAACTTCGCTCATAGAAACAAGTTGTTTGTTAAGTCTTAAATACAAATCGTGATTAAGATCAAGAA
>CAVCIJ010000176.1:0-7965 GCA_963601995.1 bacterium
GCAGAATAAAACAGATGTATTCACAGAATCCTGAAGCCTATAAAAAAATGACAGAGTTAATAAAAGGAAAAAATGAAGGCGAAATAAAAAATGTTGCCTTAAATCTTGCAAAAGAGCGTGGAGTTGATTTAGCAAATTTTGCAAATCAGTTTGGAATAAAATTATAAAAAAAATAGGAGGATATTGTATGACAATGACAGAGAGCGGAAATTCACCTGTAATTATGACAGGAAATGACGGTGCTGGTTTTGGTGGAAATGGTTTTGTATGGGCATTCCTTATTTTTGCACTTCTTGGATTTGGCGGATTTGGAAATTTTGGAGGCAGAGGAATGCCTCAGAGCAATACTGATGGACTTGCTACAAAAGATGATTTGTCAAGCCAGTTTAATTTTGCAGCCCTTGAAAGACAGAATAACGAAATTGTTGCTGAAGTAAGAAACGGAAGTAATGAAGTAATTTCTGCAATGAAAGATGCAAGTTATAACAATCTGAGTGAAACAAGGGATGTCCAGGCAACTGCGGCTGCTGGTTTTGCAAATATGCAGAATAGTTTTTGTGAAATTCAAAGAGGAATTGATGGTATCAATTATAATAACGCAATTAACACTGCCTCAATTAACGCAAATACTACAGCACAGACGCAGAAAGTATTGGATGCGATAAATCAGAACAAAGTTGATGCAATGCAGAACAGAATAAATCAGTTAGAATTGCAGACTGCAATGAGCGGAGTAGTCCGTTATCCTAACGGTATGATGTATAATGCAGGAACATCTCCATTCTGTAATTGCTGTAGCAGTGGAACATACGCATTGTATTCTTAATAAAAAATAAAATTCCCTTGTAGAAGGTGATATTCCGTTTTTTTTTACGTGAACTTCAGGGGAGTTCTTTTCTTAGGATTCCTCTGTTTTTTTTAGGAGAAAAAATATGTCATTTATATGTAATTCAAGCATAACAAAAATAAAGGCGAGTTCGGTAGCCGTAGCAGATTCAGTAACAACAGTTACACTTCCTGCAAGCACTGCAATTTCAAGCGGAGATGTAATTGATGTAATTCTTGCAACTGCAATTCCGAGTGGTACAGATGGAACTCAGATTTCTATTACAAATGGAACTGTAACAGCATCGCTTATGAATGGAAATGGAAATTATTTAAGGGCATATCCATTAACAAGTCGAACTGTTTTAAGATGTCAATATTTAAGCGACCCTGCACATTTTCAGATAATAAGCATTTTTGGAAGGAGAATGAATTGTGTGTGCAGATGAAGTATTAAAAAATGATTTTCTTGAAGAATTGAGTTTGATAGATTTTGAAAAAGAATATGACCCATTATCAAAAAGATTTATAAAGGCTGTTCTTTTAGCACAGATGTGGCAATCCGTTTCCTGTATAAAGGATACTGACGGAATTGAAGATGAATTATGTGATGCAGAGAATTACTGGAAAATGTATTTGGAAACATCTGATATTCAGTATAAAGAGATGGCTAATGATGAATTAAGACACGCAGGAATTTTAATAAAAAAATCACTTGCAAAAATTACTGATGAAAGTAAAAAAGAAAAAATAAGTCAGTATGAAAAGAAAAAAGCAGAGTTAGCAAAAAAAATTACACTGTCATCAGTCTAAAGATATTTTATAAATTGCAATAATTCGCATATTTGTTTATTATGTAACTGTGAGGTGGGAATAGGCAGTTTTCAGAGGTTATTGCAATTTGTGCATCCGTATGTGGTTTACTTGCATACATAATAAAAATAAGTTTTAGTTACTCTAAATTAAAATCAGAGCAAAAAAATATTGCTGATGATGTTAAACATTTAGAATCAGAAAATACAGAATATTCCAATCAAATTTCATCACTTTCCAAAGAATTATCCACGCTAAAAGTATTTACAGAAACAAATACAAAAAAAATCGAAGTTTCAGAAACAAGAAATGCAAAAAAATTTGACGAACTTTTTACGTCTCGAAATAAAACTAATGAAGTATTGGCAGAATTAAATACAACTGTCCGTATGCTTATTTCAAATATAAATAATCAGTTTGAAAATCTTGATGCAAAAATAGAGGAATTAAAAAGGGGAGAAAGTAAATGAAATATCCGCAGACTTATGCTTATGTTCTTGAAAGTTCAATGAGTTCGATTTCCAAGAATATTAAGGTAATAGCAGAAAATGGATGTCTTGCAATGTGCTATTTGTATTGCATTGGACTTGACGGAGATAATTTTTCTTATATTGAATACCTTTCCCGCGCAATGGAAAAAGGACTTTTAGATAAAGACTGCACGGTTTTAGACGGAGCAAAATATCTAAATCATTTTTGCGGTGAAGACCGTTATAGAGTAATCAAAAAAGATATTTCTGATACAGATTTAAAAAACATAAAAAACAGAACGCCGGTAAGATTTGATTATAACGGCAAATCGCACTGGGTAGTTTTTGAAAACGGTCATCTTGTATTCAATCCGCTTTTAAACTCAATCTGCGTAAACAAAGGACATGCAGCAACGGCAAGAATAATTTCATTGAGGTAAGAAAAATGGAAAATCAGGAAAATAACACAGAAAAAACAGAAGAAAAATCAAAAAAGTTTGCGAGCAGAAAATTTATAGTGTGGATTGTTGCCACAGTTTTAGAACTTGCATTTTGTGCGGTTGCGTTTGTAACAAATGACATCAGCCTTGCCCAGGAGTTCATTCCCTGGTGGGGCTCAATTTCACTTGTTTACATAGGCGGAAATGTAGCACAGAAATTTGCCTTTCAAAAAGGAGCATAAAAAATGACAAAGTTTTTGTTGATAACGCTGGCGGTTTTACTTGGAATCATTTTGATTTTAGTTCTTGCGATTGTAATCCAAAATAAAATCTATTCAAAAAAGATTGAAGATATTGAAAAAAAAACGCAGGAAGAAAAATCAGCAGTAAATAAAATAATTTCGGAGATTTTAAGCGATGCAGAAAATAAAAAAGATACTTTACACTCTGACAGCATTTCTAGTTTTAATGCAAGCCTTAACCTGCTGCAAAACCTTGCCAAATCAGGAAAAAGAAACGCCGGTTCAAATTGAAACGCATTTTCCAAGCCCTTTTGATGAAAACGGCAATCCGATTGTAATTTACAACAGCGAAGAAGATACCGTAACAATGCCGCTCTGGTATTGGATAAAAATAGCAGAATTTGCCCTTGACGTAAAAACTAATGAGGAACTGAGAAAATGAAACTATTTAATAAATGGGAAATAAGAAAAGTCCAGAACAGTACTAAATACTATCCAATGGACGATTATCACATTGACAGCCAAAGCATTTTTACACTGTCGCCTTATATGACGCGAAGCCAGCTCCTGGCAAATTCTACAGTAAATGCCTGCATAAGGGTAATTTCAAACGCGGTTGCGGTTTTGCCTTTGAATGTCTATGAAAAAACGAAGACAGGCAGACGGCAGGAAAATAATTTTTCACTTGCCCAAATCTTAAAGAAAAATACAAATTATTACGATACTGCATTTACATTTAAGCAGGAACTTATGTTCAATCTTTTACTCTGCGGAAATGCCTTTATTTTTATTGAACGTAATTCAGACTACACGCCAAGAGCACTTTATAATCTTGACCCGGTAAACGTAAAAATCAAAAAAGATACATCAGGCGATTTGTTTTATATTTATAACTGCAACGGCAAGACTTATTATTATAATTCATCATCTGTTCTGCATATTCCGGCAATGAGGACAAATTCAATACGAGGAACTTCTCCGCTTGGATATTCAACACACGCGGCAAAACTCGGTTTAGTTTTAGATGAATTTACAAATGACAGTTTTGACGGCGGAATAAAAAGCAAGCTTTTAATCACAGTTCCCCAGGAAGAAAAGAACTGGACTTCAGCTGATTCACAGAAACTTTCTGAAAGAATAATAAGCGCATACGGCGGACAGGAAAATGCTAAAAAACCTTTCATTCTGTCGCACGGACTTACGGCGCAACCGTTAACGCTTGCCTCAAATGATGATTCGCAGCTTGTCGCAAACCGTCAGTATTCGGCGGACGAAGTTGCAAAACTTTTCGGAGTTCCCCGTTTTATGCTCGGAAGTGAAAATTCAAAGTTCACAAATATGGAGCAGGCGAATACTTCATTTTTACAAAATACGCTTACACCGTGGCTGGTTCTTATCCAGGAATATTTCGACCGTCTTTTGTGCTATCCGTATGATAAAAACTATTATGTTGAATTTAATACTGACGCAATGGTCAGGGCTGATTATTCTACGCGCTGGACAAATTACCGCGAAAACTTCAAAAGCGGTTTATTTACCCTTAATCAGATTATGGATAAAGAAAATATGCCGAGAATTGAAGATCGATATGGCGATGAACATTTTGTTCTTGAAAATTACAAACCGATGAGCCAGGCAGTAAACGAAGAAAACAATCAGGACAAAGAAAAATAAAAAAAAACTCACGATAATGTGATTTTATTTCACGCTATCGTGAGTTTTTAATCAGTGGTTTTGTTTATAAAAGTTTACGCATTCCACAATAAAACGGCTTTTGGTCAATCCTGCTTTTTCAGATTCTTCTTTTATTGTGTCAAGTTCATTCTGCTGCAGAGAAAACTGAACTTGCTTACGTCCACTTTCAGATAACTTTTTCCGTCCATTGCCTGCCCTTGCTCCGCCCCAATTGGAACTGTATTCTTTTCCCTCTTCTTTTTTTGTACCTGCCATTATTTACCCCTAAAAATCATATAAGCATTAAAAGCAATCAATATTAAACCTAAAATTAAAAACCAGTCTGTTTTCTTTTCCATTTTGACACCTCAAAAAAAATGTTTTATATTTGAGTATGAGGGGAACCTAAAAGCCCCTCACTAGGTTATCTAATCACAGCGATTAAAGAGCCTATGGCAGTCATCAGAGCCGCTATTCCAATTAACAAGTCTCTGATGACTTTTGCCACTTTTAGCCATTCGTCTAATTTCATTTTTCTTCACCTCCTTATCAGTGCTTTTTGCTCCCCGATGATTCTATATTAGTGTATTATCTTGTTTTTGTCAAATAATTTTCAAGAATAAAATATTTTTTTCAGTAAGAAAGTTTTTTATGAGAATGGATTAAATAAAAAAAACCTGATGTTTCTATTATTTTTTTATGAAATTGAATTGACAAAAACATAAAAGTAATTTAGTATAGAAACATCAGGAGGCAAGAAATGCAGATGTTAATTGACATTCTTACAATTTTAGGTTCGATTGCTAGTATTGTAAGCCTTATTCTTTATTTAATCAATAAATAATAAGGAGCGGGGAAATTTTTCCCCGTCTTATGTCAAGACATTTTTTAAGGAGGCTTACTATGGAAAATCAAAATAATCCAAATAATAAGAAAAAATCAAAATCTAATGTTGCCCTGCTTGTGTGTCTTTCAATTTCTGTTGCCTGTAATGTTTTGCTGGTTATTCTACGGATAATTGAATTGGTAAGAGGATAAAAGAATGCCGAGAGGTGGAGCACGTAAGGGCGGCGGTCGTAAAAGACTAAGCGAAAGCGGACGCATTTCTGTACAGATTGCCCCGCAAAAAGAAGAGCTTGATTTTATTGACGGAGAAGCAGCTAAAGCCGGTATGAATAGAACACGCTTTGTTGTTGAGTGCGTCAAATATTATGTAGAAAATCATAAATAAAAATTAAATTGCTTCCTGATAAAAGACTGCCTATTTC
This sequence comes from bacterium, assembly GCA_963601995.1. Classification (GTDB taxonomy): domain Bacteria; phylum Spirochaetota; class Spirochaetia; order Treponematales; family Treponemataceae; genus Treponema_D. Next base: position 5,733 of record CAVCIJ010000176.1, read on the forward strand.
TAGACAGTCTTTTTTTTGTTCAAAAACAATGCCCCGAAATAACAATGTACATATTTTCGGGGATAAAGTTATTCTGCTGCAAACGCTAAATCAAGCAGAAAACGGCTTTTAGTTTTTCCGCTTTTTTCTGCAAGTTTTTTTACTCTTTCAAGTTCTTCTGACTGACAGGAAACAGTAAAAGAAACGCGTTTAGTACCGCTGCCGCTCCCCTTTTTTCTTCCAGAGCCTTCCCTTTTTCCACCGCGATTTGATTTTTCCATTTTGTATTTTCCCCCTTAATAATTTTGTTTTATTTTACTTCAATACAAGTTCTATAATTTTTTCAACAAGCTGAAGAACTTCTAATGCAAGAAGAATTGAAAGCATTATAGTTATTCTTTTTTCATTCATAGTTGACACCTCCTTATTTTTAGTTTATTTTAAAAGTGAGGCTGTCGAGACACAACCTCAAATCTTCCATTAAAAAACTACTATTTAAGTAGTTTGTCTAGTAGCCACAAAACTATCTGAATAAGAATTGCGAGCAGGGCAATCCATTCAGCAGGTTTTAGTGGCTTTTTGTTTTTTCTTTTCACGCCTTTTTACCTCCGATGATTTAATAATACTATACGTCTGTTTTTTGTCAATTCATTTTTTCATTTATTTTATATTTTTTTTCTAACAAATAAACTCTGACTATATAAGGCAGAGGATAAAAGTATGGAAAAGAAGAAATTCAGCGAAAACGAAACACGCTCCTATTCATTTGAAATTAAGGCAAAAGAAGATGAAGTAAAAGGCAGTTTTGTAGAGGGGACTGCAATCGTTTTTGATAAAAGGACAAACTTAGGCGACTTTGACGAAGTTATTTCAAAAGACGCACTTTCTAAAACAGATTTAAAAGACGTAAGATTTTTAGTAAATCACAATACAGATATGATTCCGCTTGCCCGCTCAAGAAACAATAATGAAAACTCTACAATGCAGATGACGGTAGAAGAAGACGGATTAAAAGTCCGCGTTAATCTTGATACAGAAAATAATACAGAAGCACAGAATCTTTATTCAGCAATACAGCGCGGCGATGTTTCAGGAATGAGTTTTATGTTCACAGTGCGTGGCGATGAATGGGAAGATTTAGAAAGTGATCACCCCACACGCATTATTACAGACATTGCAAAAGTTTACGAAGTAAGCGCGGTAACATTTCCCGCTTATGAGCAGACAGATATTTCAGCCAGGTGTAAAGAAAAACTGGAAAGTTTTAAAGAAATGCTGGAGAGCAAAAGAAAAGCCGAAACTGAAAAAATTATAAAAAAAGAATCGGACGAACGCAAAAGAAAAATTGCGTTACTGGAAACAATCTAAAAAAAACAAATGAGGATAAAAAAATGAATAAGAAAGAATTAAGGGCAATGGCAATCGCCAGAATGAAAGAACTTGATGAAGCGGCGACAAAAGAAAACCGCTCACTCACTGATGAAGAAAAAAAAGAATTCAACGCAAAAGAAGCCGAAGTTCGAACACTTGGAACTGAAATAGAAGCAGAGGAAAGAGAAATGAAACTTAAGGGATTTAGTTTTTCAGCACCTGACGTAATTGCAGGTGAAGAAAAAAATACAAATGAAGAAAGAGCAAAACAGTTTGCAGCAATAGGTAAAACAGAAATGCGTGTATTGCTTTCTACAGGCAGCATTGCAAAGCCAAATTCAGTAAGTTCAGATATTTCGGGGCTTGCTGAACTTGGCGACAGTATTGTTGATGATGTTCACGCAGTTTCACTTTCCGGCAACGGTTCCTGGGTTGTTGCCTATAAAAAGACAAATGCCGCTGCAGCTGACGTTACAGAGGGAACTGAAATCGGTGGAACTGGAGCAACATTTGACAAGATCGAAATTTCTCCAAGCTTGTGGGGTGTTCTTGATACAATTTCAAATCAAGTTAAAAAACTCACTCCCCTTTCTTACGAGGCAGAAATTCAGAAAGCGGCTCTTGTTGCTTTAAGGGAAAAAGCCGCTGCAGTAATTATTTCAAAAATTGCAGCTTCATCACTTGCCGACAGTAAAACTTATGCACTTGACGCAGGTTTTGTAAGAAATCTTGTTCTTGGATTCCGTTCAATTGCGGGCAAAGGCAATGTAAAACTTTATATCAACCAGGAAGACTTAATCACATTGGGAAGCGTACGCGGAACAAATGAGAAAAAGCCGGTATTTGATATTTCTTTTGACGCTGGAACAACTACATCAGGAAC
>CAVCIJ010000177.1:0-5984 GCA_963601995.1 bacterium
TTCCTGAATTGAAGCATTCTGTGTTCCAAGATACTTTTTTTTCAGTTTATTTATAAGTTCAAGACGTTCCTGCACTTCTTCAAGCCGGTTTGGATCAAAAACAAGCGATGTCTGGTACCGTCTGAATTCTCCGGCAATATCATCAATTTCATAAAATGCTGACTGAATTCTGCCTGCAGATTCCTCAAGTGACTTATCCAAAGAAGATGCGTGGGAAGCAGTAGAATTTATTTTTTTCAGCATCGAAATAAGCGAATTTTCTGCAGAAGAACCGTCAAAGATTCCGTTTATTTCTTCAATATCGCTGTAAAGTTTTTCAAATGAAACAAGTTTTCCTTCTTCACTTTCAAGTTCTGAATCCTCGCCATTTTTTAGTTTTGCGCTGGCAATTTCATCAGATGCAAACTTAAGCATTTCTATGCGCTCAGCCCGTTCCTTTTCATTAGAACTTATGCTTTGCAAAAAATTACGCTTTTCAACTAAAGAAGCGTAAACTGACTTATAAGATTCAACTTCATCAGTCAAGCCAGCGTAAATATCAAGATATCTGCGATGCTCGCTTACTTTCATAAGGCGCTGCTGTTCATGCTGACCATGAATGTCAATTAAATAAGCTGAAAAATCAATTAAATCCTGCCGGGTTACAGGACTTGAACCAATCCAGGCAGATGACTTTCCTGTTTCGCGAATAATACGCCTTACAAGAATTCTATTATCTTCCGCTTCAATTCCATGCTCTTCAAGCCATAAAAACGCATCTTTCTGGCTGAGCAAAAAACTTCCGCTTACTAAAGCCTCGTGGCAGCCGCTTCGAATCTGCTCAATTCCGGCTTTTCCGCCTAAAAGAAATGCAAGAGAGCCAATTAAAATTGATTTTCCTGCACCAGTTTCTCCGCTTAAAACAGTAAATCCTTTTTTAAATTCTATATGAGCACTGTCAATCAGGGCAAAATTTCTTACATTAAGTTCTTCAAGCACGCGGACCTCCCGACCAGTTCAATTTGCTTTGCAAGGCTGCATAAAATTTTTCCTGTGTAGCACAAATCAACGAAACCTTATATTTTGGAATTCCTATTATTATTATATCATTTTCCTGCAAATCAAAGCCAGTTTGTCCGTCAGCAATAAGTCCAACTTCGGCACGAGAAGGAAGTACTGTAATTGTGATTTCGCTTTTTGCACCAAAAACTAATGGTCTTGCAGAAAGACTAAAAGAACTGACAGGCGTTAAAACCATTGCTTCCAAAGACGGATCCACAATCGGACCGCCAGCCGCAGCAGAGTATCCAGTTGAGCCTGTAGGAGATGAAACAATTATTCCATTTGTTTTAAAAGGACCTAAAAGAGCGTGGTTGTAAGCCACATTTAAATTTATAAGTTTTAGTGAAGCAGAACTCGATATAACACAATCGTTTACGCAGTTTGTTCTAAAAATTGTTTTTCCACCGCGAAGAACTTCGCATTCAATCAGAGCGCGAAAACTTACAGAACTTTTTCCATCAAGATATTTTTCAAGTTCAGTTTTCCAATTTTCAGATTGAACTCCGGCCAGAAATCCAAATTCGCCTAAATTTACTGAAAAAACCGGAATTCCCAAAGGAGCGCAGTTTCTTGCAGCAAAAAGAACAGTTCCATCGCCACCTAAAGTTATAACAAAATCATTTCCCTCAAAATCTGCACTGACTGATTTGTTTTGTGCGTCATTTCCGTCATAAATAAATTTCTTTACAAAGATTCCTTTTTCACACAAAAATGGCTCCATTTCTTTAAGAAGAGGAAGTGAACGAGGCTTAAAAGAATTTACAACAATCAGACATTTCTTCATATTTTTTCATTAAGGCAGCGTTGAAAGAATTTTTATGATTTTTTGTACGTCTTTCTGTCCAAGTCTTGGATAAAGAGGAAACAAAGCACATCTTAGCAAAAGAGAATTCGCACAAATACAAGATTCGCGAAGTTCTTCCTGCTTATACGCAATAACAGAATTTTCATAAGCCTGAGAAACTTCAACTCCTTTTTTTTGTGCATAATTCTTTACATCTTTAAATCCTGCATTCAGAACAACAGGAAATGAATAAATTGAAGAGCCGTCATCTGATGCACGAATATAAGTTTTGTGACTTGAAGTCATAAGTGCTCTTGAAAAAATGCTAAAAAGTTCTCTTCGTGTATTTTCGTTTCTTGCAAATTCTTTAAGTTCAACACAGGCAAGAGCCGCATTCAAATCAGGCATAATATCTGTTGAAGGAGCGTTTTCAAATCTGTTTTTAAGCACAGTCCACTCACGCCTTGAAGGAGCCATCAAAACAGCCCCGCCACCGCTTGCAATTATATCCTTATCTTCCATTCCAAATATTGCAAAAATTCCATACATTCCGCTCCTTCGTCCTTTTGGAGACAGAGGATTTCCGTTAGAATCGGTTTCAGTCTTTTTAGGTTTCGGATCAGATTCATCATAAGGATAATACGCAAGTGCCGACTGCGAAATATCTTCAATAACGGGCACTTCCAGAGCAAGAAAAGATTTTATATCCGGCAAAATACCCATTGATTCAGTTAAAATAAAAAGTCTGCCGCCATCTTTTATACCCTGCGAAACAATTTCTGGAGTAACCAGACCATTTTCCTCGCACACATCAAGAACCATAGGTTTGTAACCCAGCCGTTCAAGAGTAACAAACTGCCACACAGGAGCAAGTGCGCTAATCATAACAGGATCTTCTTTTTTCCAGTCAAGTGCATCAAGAGCGTATTCCAAGGCAACTGCTGAACTTCTAAGGGCAAGTGCCCCATCAGAACCTGTCATTTCCTTTACAGTTTGAACAAGTTTTGCACTCATTTCGCCAGGACCAATTTTTTCGTCAACCATGCAGGTAAGTACGGCTTCCATTTCTTTTCGGCGGATTGTAGGACTATATGTTTGTATCATAATTTTTTATTCCTGCTCATTTTTTTACATCGATTTTTAAATTGTTAATTTTTAAACTTTTTTTCATCAAAAAAAAATTCTGCCTTTAAGCAGCAAAATCTTATCGGCATCTGGTAAAAATTGTAATTTTTAGAGATTCCTTTATAAATCAGTTTAAAATTCATATTGATAAATTTTCTATAAACCTTAAACTGAGTTTTTTCCAAAATAAAAATTCAAGATTTTAGAAAAAATATCTTAAAATTCGCGTTTTTTTTGTTAAGTCAAAAATATTTTTCACAAGATAAGAATCTAGTCTTCATCACTGTTTACAATCTTTTGAAGTTCTTTAGAATTAAACATTTTTCTTGTATCAAGAATAATAAGATAATTATCTTTCTGACGCACAACTCCCTGAATGTATTCAGTTCCAATTCCGCTGAGCATCTGAGGCGGCGGCTTTATTTCAGAAGTTTCAACCTGAACAACGCGGGCAATTCTGTCAATGATAATACCGATTTTATTTCCTTCAATGTCAAGAATTATAAAACCACCATCGTTTTCATCAATTTCACTATCATTTGAAAGTTCAAGTTTTTTAATATGAAAGCGCTTATGAAGATCAATAATCGGAATAATCTCACTGCGCAAATTTATAATTCCTTCTACATAGTACGGAGCGTTAGGAATAGGTCTTACGGTCTGAACCTTTACAATTTCCTTAACGTCCATAATGTCAACGCCGTAAAGTTCTTCGCCAAGCTGGAATGTAACAAGCTGATAAGATGTACCTTCTGCCATAAAAAATCTCCTGAAACGAACAAAATATGATTATTCCTGAAAATTGATTTTCTTAGAAATCATCATATCTAAAACAAAGTCGTATTTATTTAAAAATACATGAAATTTTTAAAAATACAAGTTAAAAAAAATCTCACGAACATTTTACAACAGGAATTCGTTCTAGTCCACTATAAAAAGCGTCAAAACCTTTACACTTTCAATTCCAGCGCCTTTTAGCAGACTTGCAGCACTTTGAGCCGTAACTCCGGTTGTAAGAACGTCATCTATTATTATAACTGATTTTGGCAGTTTTTTCATCTTTATGAGTTTTTTGCAGAAGCTTGATAAATAATAATTTTTGTTTCCGTTCAAAATTCTTTCATTCCTGTCCATTTTTTTTTGCTGACTTTTTGATTTTCTGACTAAAAGACTCATTATCTTCCATTTGTAGAGGTATCTTAAAAAAAGCGCTAAATCATGAATTTGATCCCAGGATCTTTTTCTTATTTTTCCCGGACGCGGCGGAATCGGAACAATAACAGAATTTTCTATTGAAGAAATTTCCATCAATTTTAAGTTTGCAAGATAAGCAAAAAAGGGACTCAAAGATCTTTGTCCCTGCATTTTCCACAGAAACAGCAGATTTTTTGTCCAAAGCCTGTACGAAAAAAGACTGAAAATTGCGTCTGCACTTTTTAAAATTGACGATTCGCGACATTCCATACACAAATCATCTTCACTTATTAAATTTTTTGAGCAGATTCTGCATTTTTTTTTCGGAAAACGAACAAGAGAAATCATCTTTTTCCGGCACAAAGAACAAAGCGGCATAGAAAATGACTGAGAACCACAGCACACACACTTCATTCCGCCGTTGCACCACGACAAAACCACTCTTAGGACAAGAGAACAGTAAAATTTTACACAGAATAAACTTCCAGGAAATGTATTCAAAAAAAACTCCAAAAGATTATTTCAAAAATTGATTCATTTTAAAACCTAATATTTTAAAGACTTAAGACATCTTTATATATCTATTGAAATTTTTTAAGAATGTAAAAAATCTGGAAAAATAAAACAGTTTTTTAAGAAGTTAATGTTTTTTTCCAGCGGGAAATTGTCTGTAAGGCATTCATTGGCGTTATGTTATTAAGATCAATCGAAAGAATTTCATCAAGAATCAATTCTTCGTCACTAAAAAGTGCGCCTGTAAAAGACTGATTTTGCTCTTTTGGAACTTGATTTTCATTTTCTGAAGGAAGAATATGATTTATTGTTTCCGAGAGATTTTTATCCTTTTTATCAGAATTTTTAGAATTTGAAGAAGCATTTCTTAAATCAGATTTTGAAAAATTTTCTTTGTTTTCATTTTGAATTTTCTGAAGAATTTCATCAGAGCGGTCAATAACTGCTTTTGGAATGCCGGCAAGCTTTGCAACGTGAATTCCATAAGAATTTTCACTTGCACCTTCAATAACTTTTCGCAAAAAAACAATGTCACGACCATTTTCATTTACTGCCATACAAAGCATTTTTATTGCATTGTGATTTAGCCTCGTAAGTTCGTGATAATGAGTTGCAAAAAGAGTCTTGCATTTTATGCGGTTAAGAAGATATTCACTTACAGCCCACGCAATTGAAAGTCCGTCTTCCGTACTGGTTCCGCGCCCAACTTCGTCCATAATAACAAGAGATTTTTCTGTTGCAGAACGCAAAATATGCGCAGTCTCAGTCATTTCAACTAAAAAAGTTGACTCTCCGCGTGCAAGATTATCACTTGCACCCACACGACAGAAAATTCTGTCTACAAGAGCAAGCTTTGCATAACTTGCAGGAACAAAGGATCCAACCTGCGACATCAGCGAAATAAGGGCATTCTGACGCAAAAAGGTGCTTTTTCCTGCCATATTAGGACCTGTAATAAGCGCAAAAGTAATTTTATTTCCATCAATTTCTCCAAGTTTTAACGAATTCGGAACAAATTCTCCGCCTGGCAGATGCTTTTCTACAACAGGATGACGGCCGTCACTTATGTCAAAATCAAAGCCGTCTGTGAGTTCAGGCTTTACCCAGTTATTTTCAACAGCAGCCTGAGCAAAACTTGCGCTAAGATCAGTTCTGGCAACATCGCGGGCCGTCTGTTGAAGATAAGGCACATAATTTTTAAGAATATTTCTCACTTCAAGAAAAAGATTTTTTTCAAGTTCAAGAATTTTACCGCCGGATTCATTGAGTTTTGCCTCAAGTTCCTGAAGTCTTGCAGTTGTGTAACGATCCTGATTCATAAGAGAAC
>CAVCIJ010000178.1:0-6993 GCA_963601995.1 bacterium
TAAAAAATCTAAAGAAAAAATCTGCAATTAAAACTGGACGTTTCGGGGCGGTTTCTTGATGTGCCTGATAATCACAGTTTTTATGGCAGCTGTGTTTTCCGTGCTGTTTGCAGTTTCTAAAAAAACTTGCAGCGCGGAAAATTCAAAAGCTTTTGCGTTACAAAAATTAAGTCAGCCCCTTTTTACAACAATGCTCAGTTTTTGGGCGGCGTCAATAATGTGGAGCGTTGACGGAATTGCAAACATTTTAGGCGGAGAGCCGTTCCTTGACCTGAGCAAAGAGGACGCTCTTTTAGGCGTAATTATAGCCCTGTGCGGACTCGCGCTTTTTGCTGTACTTGCACTTCGGAACATAAAAAATAAACCTAAGCAAGAAAATTAAGAGTGTCTGTAAAAAATTTATTTTTTTATAGGCAGTTTTCTTTATTGATGAGCCTTACAAAAAAAATTGCAGGCATCTGGCAAAAAAGCATTGAAAATGATTTTTTGCCAGATGCCCTTTTCATTACCACACGCACCGACTCGCTTGGAAAATAATCAAAATTACGATAAAACATTTTTGGAGTCATTAAAATGAACGAAAGCCTGCAATCGTCACAATTAAAAACAATTCACGTTTCAGCAGCGGTAATTTTACGCACCTCTTCTAACGGCGAAAAACAAATTTTTGCAACACAGCGTGGCTATGGAGAATGGAAAGACTGGTGGGAATTTCCTGGTGGAAAAATTGAAGAAGGCGAAACTGCAGAAAACGCTATAATCCGCGAAATAAAAGAAGAATTAAACACGAGCATAAAACCTCTTCAGCATCTTTGCACAGTAGAATACACCTATTCAAAATTTCATCTTGTAATGGAATGTTTTTTATGCACAATCGAAAGCGGCTCTCTTACACTTTTAGAACACGAAAACGCAACTTGGCTTACAAAATCTAATTTGACGTCTGTAAAATGGCTTCCGGCAGACAAAGAAGTTTTTAGATATATAGAAGATATTTTGTAAAAAATTTGACAGAGGCAATTTTTGTCTGTACCCTAGAATTACAAAATAAGGGAGGCTTTTATGAATACATTCAGTAAGGAAAATCTTGAAGAAATTCTGATTAAAGTAGAAACAATTGCTTTAAAAGACTCTAAAAACGATATGATTTTTACTTTTGAAGATATAATTTATCTTGATAACAGGGCAATTACACATATTTTACGAGTTCTTGATAATGATACTCTTTTAAAAGCTTTAAAAGGAAGTAGCCCAGCTCTTCAGGAACTGTTTTTTCGTAATATGAGTGAAAAACTTGGAGAGCAGTTAAAAGATGAATTTGAATATTCATGTCCAGTTCCGTTAACTTCAGTACTTGAAGCACGTGATAAAATTATGAAGATAGTTGAAGAACTTGCCAAAAGTGGTGAAATTACAATTTACAAAGGTCCTGTAGTATAAAAATTTTACTTTTGCGTAAGGGATTGGAGCCGCGTAAGCGGTTCGGAGACGGAAGACGGCAGAATGACGGCTTTCGGCTCTGAACGGAAAAATTGCACGTTTGCGGGCAATTTTATAACGCCCAAGCCCGGTGCTGTTTGCAATTGCAAGCAGCAGACGCCCGAATTTTCAAAAAAATATACTTTTGTTTTTTTATCGTATTTAACTTTTATAAGAGAAAATTATGTTAAATCTTGAATATTTAGACAGTAAATACCGTCTGTATGAAATTACAAATGAAACAATTTACATAGGAAGAGGACGCAGTAAGGAGAAGAAATTTTCGCTTATTGAAATTCTAAAAAGAATTGAAAAGGGTGATAAAAAATTCAAAAATAAGGGATTCAGTACTTATTATTCTAGTGCAAATGTTCAAGATTACATTGTTGTAAGGCAGCTTAACGACTATATAAAAGTAATGCATTGGGATACGTATGCTATGACATTTGGTCACCTGGATGCACTTATTACAAAAACACCAATAACTGTTCCAGAAGGTTTAAAAAAAAAAGGTGATGAAATTGATGAAATAGTTAAATTTACAAATCAGGTTTTCTATTTAGAACCTTTTGATGAAAATGATGAAAAATTAAAAGAAGGCATTGAGAGTCGCCGCAGAGATGTTGCCGATATGCTGGTAGGTATGAGAATTGGTGAAGCAGATATCTTGAGCCTGTTGGATGATTTAAAGTAGACACTGTTATAAAATGCCTTGAAAAGTCAGAAATTTTGCATAAAAAATTTCTTAAAGGTGTTACAGCCTTGCTTGATCTAATCAGTGTGCTATGTACATTGTTAACGCATTGAAAACTAATTGACGATTAAATTAATTTTACTTCTTAAAAAAAATCGCCTTTATAATTAAATAGATTATTAAAAGCCAGAATAAAATTATTGGAATAGCATAATACCATTTTTTTGGCTTGCCGTCCTGCCACATATTCTGGGATTCAGCCTGACATTTTTGCCACACGTCTTTTGGAATAAGTTTTATGGTCAGTGCGACTAAAAGAGGTAAAATTACAATGTCATCTAAATAACCGATGACAGGAATAAAATCTGGAATTAAGTCGATAGGTGAGAGAGCATAGCCTACTGTAAGGGCAGCAAGAATTTTTGCTGTAACCGGTGTTTCCTTATCTTTTAAGGCAAGAAAAACTGCCGGAATGTCTTGTGCAAGTTTTTTTGCTTTTTCTTTAAGTTTCATAATCAGACGCGGAAGATACTAGCATATTTTTAAGACTTAGTGGACTATTTTTCTAATCCAAGACTCAAGTCCTTTTTTTTACGTTATCAGCATTTTTTTTGTTGCATTTGGCTTAACAACTTAGTGATAAAAAAAAATCTTCTCATTTAAATCTCCTTGATACTTTTTCTGATAATCTATAATATAACACTGTTATTTTATAACAGTGTTATATTATTTTAAAGACAGGAGTCTTCTTTATGTCTACAAAGTCGGAAAATACCCGCGAAAATATTTTGAACACGGCAAAAGAGCATTTTTTAAAAGATGGTTTTAGCGGGGCTTCTTTACGAAATATTGTAAAGGATGCTGGACTTACGACAGGAGCTTTTTACAAATATTATCCCACCAAGGAAAGTTTATTCGACGCACTTATAGACCCGCATTTAGAGGCAATTTATAAAATTTACGACAGCGTTTTAGGAAACTTTGAAGTGCTTACTGCAGATGAACAGACAAGTCACATGACGGAGTCTTCTGCCGACGGAATTAATCTGATGGTGGACTACATTTACGCTCATTATGACAATTTCCGCCTGCTTTTAAAATGTGGTGACAGCGGTAAGTATGAAGATTTTATTCACAATATGGTTGAGAGGGAAATATTGTCTACCTTGAATTATATGCAGATTTTAGAAAAATCAGGCTTTAAAATTCCCAAAATCAAAAAAGACCTTATCCACATGATTTCAACTGGATTTTTTTCTTCGGTTTTTCAGATTATTGAGCATGATATTGATAAAGAAAGAGCAAAGAAAAATATTGCTCAGTTAAAAGCATTTCAAACTGGCGGCTGGGAAAAACTTTTGGGAATAAAGTTTCCAGAGAGCTGATTTGTGTTATCGATGTAAAAGGCGAATCAGGCTGTAACGCACTGAATTTTAGACATCAATTTTTTTTTAGGTTAAAAGTTAGCTAAAACTAACTAATATGTATAGGAGTCATCTAAAAATGAAAGAAAAGAAAAAATCTGCGGCTTCCTGCCTTTTGGACTGGGCAAGACCGAAAACTGCCCTCTATTTGTGGAGTGTTTTTTTTGCGGTTGGGAATGTGCTTTTAAAAGTTTTTCCGTATTTTATTATTGCGGACACTGTGAAGGCGTTTTTGTCTGGTGTTAGGGATTTTAAAACTTATCTTATAATGGCGGCTTTAATCGCTTTGTCTTTTGTTCTGGCGGAACTTTTGCATTCTGTTTCGACAACTATTTCTCACAAGGCGACTTTTGCTGTTATTGCGGATATAAGGAAAAAGTGCTGTGAAAAACTGGGTCGTGTTTCTTTGGGCTATGTAAAAGACACTCCTTCCGGAACTTTTAAAAATATTATTGTAGAAAGAATTGACAGCATTGAAACGACGCTTGCCCACATTGTTCCGGAATTTAGTTCAAACCTTTTGGCTCCAATTCTGATTTTGATTTGTTTTTTTATGACTGACTGGCGGCTTGCCCTCTGGTCTATGATTCCGGTGGTGCTGGGGCTTTTATCTTACGGTGGAATGATGATTGGATTTAAACCGAATTTTGAACGGACGGTTAAGGCTACAAAAGATTTAAATGATGCGGCAGTTGAATATATTGACGGAATTGAAGTTGTAAAGGCTTTTGGTAAAACTGAAAGTTCCTACGAAAAGTTTACAAAAGCTGCAAAAGAATATGCGGCTTCTTTTATCAATTGGATGAAAAAATGTTCTGTTTACCACGCCATTATGATGGTTTTGACTCCTTACACTCTTTTAACGGTTTTACCATTTGGAGCGTCTTATGTTGCTGACGGAAGTCTTGCTCTTTCTGATTTTATTTTGTGCGTAATTTTGTCTTTGGGAATTGTAGGTCCTCTTATTACGCTTGGTTCTTATACTGATGATTTGGGAAAAATTGATGTGATTGTTGGCGAGGTTGCAGGCATACTTAATAAAAAGGAACTTATGCGGCCGGAAAAATCTTCTGTCCTTCCAAAAGATAATTCTATCAGCCTTGAAAATGTAAAATTTGCCTATCACGAAAAAGAAGTTTTACACGGAATAAATATGGAAATGAAGGCGGGAACTGTAAATGCTATTGTGGGACCTTCCGGCAGCGGAAAATCTACCATTGCAAAATTGATTGCGTCTTTTTGGGATGTTGATTCTGGTAGCATAAAAATTGGCGATATAGATATAAAAAATCTTTCGCTTGAAGATTTTAATAAAAAAATCGCTTATGTTGCTCAGGACAATTATCTTTTTAATGAAAGTGTTATGGAAAATATCCGACAGGGAAATCCTCTTGCGAGCGATCAGGATGTAATTGAAGTGACTAAAAAAAGTGGCTGCTGTGATTTTATAATGCACTTGGAAAATGGATTTGAAACGCAGGTTGGAAATTCAGGCGGTCATTTGTCTGGCGGGGAACGGCAGAGAATTTCAATTGCCCGAGCTATGCTCAAAGACGCCCCGATTGTGATTTTGGACGAAGCTACTGCTTACACAGATCCTGAAAATGAAGCAATCCTGCAGTCTTCAATTGCAAAACTGGTAAAAGGAAAAACGTTGATTGTAATTGCCCACCGGCTTTCTACAGTCAAAGACAGTGATCAGATTTTCCTGGTAAATGACGGATGTATTGAAGCAAAGGGAAGTCATCAGGAACTTTTATCTTCAAGTTCACTTTATAAAAATATGTGGGAAACTCACATTTGTGCAAAAGACAGCGTAAAAGATAACGCAGGCGAGGAAAAAAATGCTTAAGATTTTAGCGAAGTTTTTTAAATTTTGTGGCAAAGAAAACGGAAACAGATTCAAAATTGCTATTGGAATTGGGCTTGTTGACGCCCTTGCTTCTGCAATGAAAATTCCTGCCATCATCTATATTTTAATAGGACTTCTTAGCGGTGACGAAATAAAAAAATACATCATCACATCTCTGATTATTATGATTTCTTCTATTACAATATCCGCTTTGTGCAAACGTTTTTCTACCATGCTTCAGACAAAGGGCGGCTACAATGCCAGTGCTTTTGCCAGAATAAAAATTGCCGAACATATGCGCTATCTTCCTATGGGATATTTTAATTCCCAAAGTATTGGCGAAATTTCTTCGGTTACAACGAACGCTATGGAAAATCTTGGGGATGTTGCAACTCGAGTTGTTATGCTCACCTGTCAGGGCATTTTGGAAACAGTTATGATTATTATGATGATTGCATTCTTTGACTGGAGAATTGGTATTATTTCGGCGGCGGGTGTAATTATCTTCTTTTTGATTAATTCAAAGATGCAGAAGAGCGGCAAAAAGATTTCTAAGGACAAAGTTTCGAGTGATATAGAATTGGTTAGTCAGATTATGGAATATATTCAGGGAATTTCGGAAGTAAAATCTTACAATCTGCTTGGAAGTCAGGCAAAAAAACTGAATGCGGCAAATGAAAAAAGTGCAAAAATCAATACAAAAATGGAATTAATTTTTATACCCTTTCATTTTATGCAGGGCTCTGTCACTAAAATTACGGGAGCAGTCATTGTGGCTTTTAGTGCTTATTTTTATCTGCAGGGAACAATGCCTTTAGTAAATGCAATCGGTATGACAATTGCGGCTTTTATCCTTTATGCAAGTCTTGAAAGTGCCGGAAGTTTTTCTTCACTTTTGCATGTAGTTGACGTATGCGTGGACAAGGCAAATGCAATTTTAAACCTTGATACAATGGATATTGGTGGAAAAGATATTGAACCCCAAAATTATGACATCAGCTTGAAAAATATTTCATTTTCTTATGGTAAAAGAAAAATCATTGATAATCTTTCACTTTCCATTCCGCAAAAAACAAGCACTGCAATTGTGGGTCCGAGCGGCGGCGGAAAATCTACACTGTGTAATTTAATTGCAAGATTTTGGGATGTAGATTCTGGAGAAGTTACTTTGGGCGGAATTAACGTAAAGGATTACAGCATGAACAGTCTGATGAAAAATTTTGCCTTCGTTTTTCAGAGCGTTTATCTTTTTGCAGATACAATCGAAAATAACATTAAATTCGGCCGGCAGGATGCAAGTCACGAAGAAGTTGTTGAAGCTGCAAAAAAAGCCTGCTGCCACGACTTTATTTCAAAATTACCGGACGGTTACAACACGATTATTGGCGAAGGTGGAGCAAGTTTTTCGGGCGGAGAAAAACAGCGCATTTCGATTGCACGAGCCATTATGAAAGACGCTCCGATTGTTATCTTAGATGAAGCAACTGCAAACGTTGATCCCGAAAATGAAAAAGATTTAATGGACGCAGTTGACGCCCTTACAA
>CAVCIJ010000179.1:0-2823 GCA_963601995.1 bacterium
TATCAAAAAAGACCGCGAGTTTACCGGCTGTTACTGATAAAATCTGCTGTTTATAAAAAATTCTCTTCTTAACAAAAAATCTACGAGTTTTGGAACAAAACTCGCTAAGCAACCGTAGATTGCGGCAAACTCGCGGGATTTTTTTTTAGAAATAAATTTTTGTAAACAAGGAATTTTGTCAGCAGCATCCGGAAGGTTCGCAAAATTATTTTGTTAAGAAGAAAATTTTTTTTGTTAGACAGGAAATTTCATTGCGAACCTGCAGGAACTTCGATCTTCCACGCCAGGTCAGACTTTGCTAAAAAAATAAAGTTCAGCACTTACGGCATATATATTGCCTATAATTTTTTCTTCAATAAAATTTGCCAGTTAAGAAAAAAAATCTTCGGCATTACACGCCGCACAAGTTTTTAAAAGGATTTTTATCTGTTTGTGGCTTCAATTATTTTGTCAATATTTTTTACAATATCTGTAACAACATCAACTTTATTCATTGCATAAATGTGTATTCCGCGAATTCCGTTTGAAACCAAATCAATAATCTGCTCTGTAGCATAGGCAATTCCAGCCTGACGCATTGCCTCAGGATCTTTTTCAAACTTGTCGCAAATACTTAAAAGACGCTCAGGAATGTACGCTGAAGAAAGTTTTACCATTCTTTCAACCTGGCTGCTGTTTACAATCGGCATAATTCCGGCAAAAACAGGAAGATGAATTCCCTTTGACTGAAGTCTGTACAAATAAGAATAAAGCATATTGTTGTCAAAAAACATCTGTGTTGTTAAAAAATCAACTCCGGCGTCAACCTTGTACTTTAAATTTTCAATATCATCTGAACGGTTTGCACTTTCTGGATGTCCTTCAGGATAGCAGGCACCGCCAACACAAAATCCTTCGTTTTTTAAAATTGCTACAAGCTGATTTGCATGGCGCAAGTTTTCGCCTGTTGCACTTTCAATACTCTGTCCTGCTGGAATATCGCCACGTAATGCAAGAACATTTTGAATTTTCGCAGATTTAAGTTTTGAAATATCTTCTTTTAAAGTGTCTTCTGTGCTGCCAACGCATGTAATATGGGCAAGCGCCGGAGTCTTTGAATTTTCAATTTTTTCTGCAATTTCAATTGTGTTAGTCCTTGTTCCACCGCCGGCGCCACAAGTTATGCTCATAAAATCAGGCTTTAATGAAGAAAGGGAAAGTGCCGTGTTAACAACATTTTCAAAATTACTCTGTTTTTTAGGCGGAAAAACTTCAAAACTCAAGGTAGTTTTCTTTTCGTTAATAATTTCGCTTATTTTCATATTTATACTCCGATTATATTCTCTTTACGCACTCAGAAATTATATAAAATCCACAAATCAAGTTCAAATGCAAAAATTCCAGTTAGAAATCATTTTTTTTACAGAAAAATCAGCTGTAAAAATCAAAAATCGCGCAAAGAAGCTTCGTATTCTGCAAGCCGGTTCATTTTTTCGCTGTCAATTTTTACAAGAAGATTTTTTTCGTGAGTCGGAAGCACAAGTCCCTTAGGCCCGTTTTTTGCACGCCGAAGATACTTTACCTGTGTGTAGTATAAATCAGCCTGACCGTTACGCCTTGCCTTTGAATGATAAACCGCAAGATTTCCTGCATACAAAAGAATTTCCAAGGGAACTGTTTTTCCGTTTTTTGCCTTTATAAAAACATATCCACCGGCATAATCGCGTGTATGAAGCCACATATCATTTCCCTTAACATTGTGCCGCAAAAGTTCATCATTTTCATTTGCAGTTCTTCCCACAAGAATCGTCCATCCGTCAATTTCATAACGAAGTCCCGCAAAAGTTTTTTCGCTTTTTTGCTTCGGCTGAGTGTCGCGCCTCAAAATCTGCTCAAGTTTTAAAACATTTTTTTCCTGCAAAATTGAATTGTATTCTTTTTCAAGATTTGCAATTGATTTTTCAGCAATTTCAATGTCGTGTTCAAGACTTTCCATTCCGCTAACAGCTTTTTTATACTGAGAATAATAAACTGCCGCATTTTCCTGAGGACTTAAATTTGGATCAAGTCGAATATGAACTTCCCTGCCACTTTCATAATCCGTACAGTCAAGAACAGAACCTTTTGCCAGATACGAAAAAGACAAAATCAAATCGCCAGTGTGCTTAAGTTTAGCTGCGTTTTCAAATGACTTTTTTTTGCCAAGCAAATTTTCAAGAGCCAAAAGCATTTTACTGTGCTTAACATTGTACCATTTTTCAGCCTGAGCAAGCAGACTTTCCCGCGAAAGAGATGAAGCGTACTCTGAATAAAAGAAGTCAATTTTTTCGTTAAAAGTAAATTCTTCTTCGCTCCGGCCGTCTTTTTCAATAAGAGGACTAAAATCAACTTCGCTAAAATTGCGTACAGGAAATTTTTCTTTTCCAAGTGAAATTTCTTCTTCGCTCAAATTTTTTTCTTCGGGAGCAAAAATTCCGCCGGAAACTTCGCCCTTTTTAGGACGCCGGAACATACAGTCAAGAATTTTTCCATCAGTTTCGCAAACAATAACATTTGCCGCACCAGACCAAAGTCTTATATAAATAAAATAACGCTGTTTCCAGGTTGAAACGTCCATTTTAACAATGCGATCAAGCCCAATCTGATGAACATCGTTAATCCGCATTCCCTGAACATGCGACTTTAAAAACTCATTAAAACGGAGCGGTTTTTGATTTTTAGTAAAACGGTTTTTTGTAAGATTGATTCTGCAGGATGAAGGCGATGTGCAAATCAAAAAATTAAGTAAATTTCCCCTGCTGATAATTTTTAACCCCAAAGTATCAAATCCAGTTTGTGTAATTT
>CAVCIJ010000180.1:0-2326 GCA_963601995.1 bacterium
TCGCGCCCAAAATTCCTGTAATTTCGCCACTTTTTGCATAAAAATCAATTCCGTTTAAAGCGGCATCTTTTTTAGAATCATAAAATTTATACAAATTTGAAATTGAAATTTCTTCCATAAAATCGCCCGAACTTTAACTTAAAAAAATCAACCTTAAGCATATTGATTTTTTGATATTTTCACAGAATTTATAAAATCAGCAAAAAAAAAATTTAGTCCTCGTAGGGAATTTCAAATTTCATTCTGTCTCTTGTAAGTTCAGCATTTGGATAAATTTCCTTAGCTTCTCTTAGCAAAACTTCAAGATTCCTGTCATTATAGCGCGGACTGTAATGAATCATTCCCATTCTTTTAGCATTTGAATCTCTTGCAACAGTTGCGCACTGCTTTGCCGTCATATGCTTTTTTTCCTTAGCCTGATCCGCCAGATCCTCGCTGAACATTCCCTCGCAAATTAAAAGATCACTTCCATAAACTTCCTTTGCAATTGAAGGCAAGTACAACGTATCGGTAACAAAACTGAATTTCCTGCCCCTGCGGTTTTTGCCCACAACCTGAGAACTTTTTATTTCAATTCCATCTTCATTTAAAACGCTCTCGCCCTTTTGGAGTTTTCCCCAAAGCGGTCCCTGAGGAACTTTAAGTCTTTTTGCCTCTTCCGGATTAAATTCGCCAGGTCTGTCAAGTTCTTCCAAAGTGTAGCCCACGCAGGTTTTTGTGTGATCAAGCGGAAAAGCCCTCACGTAAAAATCACCACCATCATAAACCGTACACGGAGCAGAAATTTCCTTTACCACAATCGGATAATTTATGTACATATCAAGAACTCTGCGGCTCGTTTCAATATATTCAGCAATTTTAGGCGGACCAAAAATATAAAGCGGCTCCTTTCTGTCAACCTGCGCCGAAAGCATTAAAATTCCTGGCAATCCTGTAACGTGATCAGCGTGAGTATGCGAAACAAAAATTGCATTTATTTTTTTCCATTTTAAATTAAGCCTCTTAAGCGAAACCTGAGTTCCTTCACCGCCGTCAAACAAAAATAAATCTCCCTCGCGCCTAAGCAAAACCGAAGTCAAGTGGCGATAAGGAAGCGGCATCATTCCTCCGCAACCCAAAACAAAAGCTTCCATATTCATAACTAGAGGAATTTAGCCTAAATCAGCAATTTTAACAATATTTTTTCTATAATAAAAAAACTTCTTTTTTTTTGTTTTTTCTGGAGAAAATTTTCTAAGTAAAGGCTTTCTGCGGCTCCGCTTTCGCTTCGTTCCAAGCCTGCAAAACGCAGGCTTGGAATTGCCTTCGGCAACCGCGCCAATCCGTCTAGTGAAAAATCTTTTTACAAAAAAAATCCTGCAGTTTTATAAAAATTGCAGCAATTTACAAGACTTCTAAAAAATAATAGACTTACCGAATGAAAATAAAAAAATTTCTAATCACACTTTCTACCCTTTCAGTATTAATTTCAGGCACAGCATTCAGCCAGGAAGCTTTAAAAAGTACAGAAGAAGACTATTATGATTTTTTGTCACTATGCGGACTTATTGAGCGTCCCACATTAAATTACAGAACCCTAAGTGACAATGAATGGAATTTGAGTGAAGAAACAGAACATTTGTGGCAAAACAATAATTTAGGTAAAACTTTTAATTTATACAGTCAGAATATAGAAAATAAAAACTGGTTTTTAAATGGATTAGATTTAGGATTAAAAGCAAAAATTTATGGACCGCAATGGTTTAATTCTTATAATACAGCTGCACCTTACGGACAAAACGACGGCGCCTTATGGCAGGGCAAGGGCTATAATACAGCATTAACAGGTGGTCTTCGCTTAGAAGGCTATGGATTTGAATTAACTTTTAAACCTCAAATAAGTTTTTCTCAGAATGCAGAATTTGAAATACTTCCTTCAGCTTACGATTCAGAATATGGCTACTTTTGGGGCTATGGCAACAGTATAGGAATAGACGCACCGCAGCGATTTGGTGACAGTCCGTTTTTTACATATGATTGGGGTGATTCTGAAATTCGCTGGACCTGGTACAGTTTTACAACCGGCTTTGGCACACAGAGTGTATGGCTTGGTCCTACAGAGTTAAATCCTTTGCTGCACTCAAATAATGCTCCTACTTATCCAAAATTTGATTTAGGTTTTAGAAAAACAGAATTGTCTATTCCGACTACAGATATTTCTCTAGGAACTATTGAAGGTAGAATGTGGATTGGATATTTAACGGAATCTGATTATTTTGATAATGATGAAACAAACGATCACAATCAAATAACAGTCTTTTCTGTGTCTTACGAACCTCCATATATA
>CAVCIJ010000181.1:0-8060 GCA_963601995.1 bacterium
ATTCCAACATCACCATTTGGCGCATCCTCTTTTTTTAGAGGAACGTAAGAGAACAGACGCTTATATTTCCAGTCAAAAAGATTCGGCAAATCTTTTCCGTTATCTTCGCCGTCTTTTATATGCAGTGTATCTGCCTTGTTGCTTGCATCTACAATTTTATCTTTTTTATCGCCAAGTTCAGCGCCTCTCTCACAGCGGTTTCCTGTAATAAATGTGCGGACTGCCCTTTCGCCAGAATTTGAATCAGAATCAGTAGAAAAAGTATTTATTGTTAAAAGACAATTATTTGCACATTTTCCGCATCTTCTAAGTTCAAGGTCAACTTTAAAACTTTCAAGCTGCTCAAGATTTGCAATCTTCGACTTTACAAATTTCGGGCTTTGGTCAGGGTCATCTGGCTTTGGACGGCGCAAATCTTCCCACTGATCCTGTGCAATAAGGGCACTTCCATACGCACCCATAAGTCCGGCAACATCAGGTCTGTAAACATTTACTCCGGCAATTTTTTCAAATGCTCTTAAAACTGCATCGTTGTTAAAAGTTCCGCCCTGAACAACAATTTTTGTTCCAATTTCATTTGCATTTCTAAGTTTGATGACTTTAAAAAGTGCATTTTTTATAACTGAATAAGAAAGTCCCGCGCTGATATCGGCAACTTCGGCACCTTCCTTTTGAGCCTGCTTTACACGGCTGTTCATAAAAACAGTGCATCTCGTTCCTAAATCAACAGGATGCTTTGCCATAAGAGCAATTTTTGAAAATTCCTGAACGTCCATTCCCATTGTGTGCGCAAACTGATCCAAAAAGCTTCCGCAGCCGGCAGAACAGGCTTCGTTCAATTGAATTGACTGAATTGCACCATCTTTCATTCTAAGGCATTTCATATCCTGACCGCCAATGTCAAGCAGAAACTCAACGCCTGGAACAAAAAAGTCAGCAGCACGATAATGCGTAATTGTTTCAACTTCGCCTGCATCAACGCCCAGCGCTGCCTGAAACAAAGCCTCGCCGTATCCAGTTGAAACCGAGCGCGCAATATAGCAGTCTTTTGGCAGGATTTTGTACAGATTCTTTAAAACTTTTACAGCCAGATCAACAGGATTTCCTGCATTTACATCGTAAAATCTCCACAGAATTCTTCCTTCTGTATCTGTAAGAACAGCCTTTGTTGTAGTTGAACCGGCATCGAGTCCAAGAAAAACCGGACCTTTTGTGCCTGCCAAGTCGCCAGTAAGAGCCTTTTCTTTTGAGTGACGCTCATAAAAGGCATCAAGTTCCGCCTGATCCTTAAATAAGGGGTCAAGCCGCTGAACTTCCTGCATTTCTGCGCCAACAAGATTTTTTAAATTTTCACGAAATTCTTTTATTGTAGGAAAACTGTGCTGATTTTCGCCAGGATTAAGGCATTTTACACCACGATCTGCTGAATAAGCTGCACCTGAAGCAACAAAAAGCTGACTGTTTTCCGGCACGATTGTTTGTTCAGGAGTGAGTTTTAGGGTGATAACAAAACGCTCCCTAAGCTGATCCAAAAAGTGAAGCGGTCCGCCTAAAAATGCTACATTTCCGCGGATAGGTTTTCCGCAGGCAAGCCCCGAAATTGTCTGACTTACAACTGCCTGAAAAATAGAGGCGGCAATATCTTCGCGACGCGCGCCCTCATTGATTAAAGGCTGAACGTCAGTTTTTGCAAAAACACCGCAGCGGGCTGCAATAGGATAAATTGTAGTTGCTCCGCGCGCCAGTTCATTAAGCCCCGAAGCATCTGTTTCAAGCAGGGCGGCCATCTGATCTATAAATGCTCCAGTTCCGCCGGCGCAAGTTCCGTTCATTCGCTGCTCAACGCCGCCCTTAAAATAAGTGATTTTGGCATCTTCCCCGCCAAGTTCGATAACAACGTCTGTTTGAGGAATAATTTTTTTAACCGCTGTTGTTGCCGCCACAACTTCCTGAATAAAAGGAATATTAAGCCACTGCGACACACTGAATCCGCCGGAACCTGTAACTTTTACACTTATATTCTGATTTTCTCCGGCCGGCAGTTTCTTACAAAGTTCATCAAAAGCCTTGTTCACTACGCTAATAATTGTATTTCTAATATCAGCGCGGTGTCTCTCATAAGCTCCGTACAAAAGACCGTCGTTTTCATCTAAGGCAACAACTTTTACTGTTGTAGAACCAACGTCAATTCCAATTCTGACAGGTTTTGCAACAGGTGTTAATTTTAATTCTCCCATAAATATACAAACACTCCCATTTTTTTTATGAAAAATTCAAAAACAAGTTAAAATCATATCTATAAAATCAACAAAAAAAAACTAAAAAAGACCCGTAATAACACCGCTGTCATCTACATCAATATTAAGAGCACTCGGCTGCTTTGGAAGTCCCGGCATATCCACAATGTCGCCTGCAAAAACAACCACAAATCCTGCGCCGCTGTAAAGCTGAACATCACGCACAGGAAAAACATAATTTTTTGGAGCACCAGGCAAAGTTTTATCATGACTTATGGAATTCTGTGTTTTTGCAACACAGACAGGCAGTTTTCCATAACCTGATTTTTCATAAGCTGCAAGTTTTTTAAGCACCTTCGAGTCAAATTCAACAGAAGAAGCACGATAAATTTCCTTCGCAAGCACTTCAATTTTTTGCTTTAAAGGAATTTCAAGTTCATAAAGCGGCTTAAAGTCAGAAGGTTTTTCGCAAAGTAAGCTGACTTTTTCTGCAAGTTCAACAGCGCCACTTCCACCCTTTTCCCAGCCTTCGCAAAGAACAGCATCGCTTCCTGCATTTTTAGAAAGTTCTTTTATCAAAGAAATTTCGTTATCTGTATCAGTTATAAATTTATTCACGGCAATCAAAACCGGCAAGCCAAATTTTTTAATATTTTCAATATGGCACTTTACGTTTTCAAAGCCTTTTTTTATTGCATCAAGATTTTCATTTGTGAGTTCACTTTTTAAAACTCCACCGTGCATTTTAATTGCTCTTGCTGTAACAACAATAACCGCTGCATCAGGTTTTAAATTGTTAAGACGGCACTTTATGTCAAGAAATTTTTCAGCACCAAGATCAGCTGCAAATCCGGCTTCTGTAACAACATAATCGCCTGTACCAAGAGCACATAAAGTTGCGTTTATTGAATTACAGCCGTGCGCGATGTTTGCAAACGGACCACCGTGAACAAAGGCAGGATTTTTTTCCAAAGTCTGAACAAGATTCGGTCTGATTGCATCCTTGAGCAAAGCTGCAACCGCTCCAGTACATTTTAACATTCCAAATTTTACGTCTTCTTTAGAATAAGTCTGAGCAATAGTTATGTTTGAAATGCGCTCCTTCAGTTCGCTGATTGTTTTGCTAAGACACACAATCGCCATAATTTCAGAAGCAACTGAAATTTGAAAATGACTTTCTCTTGGAACACCGTCAATTCTTCCTCCAAGACCAATTACCACATTACGTAAGGCTCTGTCATTAAGATCAACGCAGCGTTTCCAGGTTATAGTGCGCGGATCAATGCCAAGCTCGTTTCCCTGCTGAATGTGATTATCGATTAAAGCTGCCATAAGATTATTTGCCGCAGTAATAGCGTGAATATCGCCGGTAAAGTGAAGATTTATATCTTCCATAGGAACAACCTGCGCATATCCGCCACCGCAGGCACCGCCTTTAATTCCAAAGCAAGGTCCCAAAGAAGGCTCCCGAAGTGCAATAACAGTTTTTTTGCCGATTTTATTAAGTCCATCGCCTAAAGCAATAGTTACAGTTGATTTTCCTTCTCCGGCAGCGGTAGGAGTCATTGCAGTCACAAGAATTAAATGTCCGCGTTTTTCAGAATTTAAGGTCTTTTCCTGAAGAGCTTTTAACTTATTAAAAGAAATTTTAGCCTTGTACCTGCCGTAAAGTTCAATTTCATCTTCATTTATGCCGATTTTTTTAGCAACATCGCAAATGCTTTCCATAACGTTTTTCCGGGCAATTTCAATGTCTGTCATTTTACACTCCAAATTTTTTTTATGATTTTGGGGAATAAGCAAAGTTTCCGCAAAAGAAAATCATTTTTAGAAAAAGATTTAATGATTTTTAAAGATGACTTCAATAATATCAAAAATGTTCACAAAGTTTAAGTAGCCTTAACTTCGGTTTTTATAGGGAAAAGATTTCTGCTCACGCAGTAAAGAAGGTATTTTTTGTAAACAAAAGAATTTTATCAGTAAGTAAGCCGTGCGTGTGTTAGCAAAAAGATTTTTTTATAAACAGAAAAATTTCTTGTAATAGAGAAAGTTTTTCAGTAACCGTGCCGCGCGGAAAATTGAAGATTTTTTCCTTAACCAGAAAAATTTCTTTAAAACTCAAATTCTGTCTGCTTTGAATCTTCGAAGGCAAGGATTATATCTTTTTTGTCATAATTTATGCTGAATGGAACCTTGCTAAATTCATCTGAAAAACAGCCTGAGGACTTTACGCAATCTTCCTTAAAATCAGAAAGAATTTTTTCAAGCTTAGCCGAAGCACTTTTTGCAATATTTGTATCGAAGGCAAGCTGTTTTTTGACCGCGTACTGATCTAAAAGAGATTTTATAAAATCAAGTTCTTCAAGGCTGAGTGTCATATTTTTTATTCTATAATTTATTAAGTTATTAGGCAAACAAAGTTTTTTGCTGACTTTTTTTGATATTTTTTTAGATTTTGCTGCGTTGAACAAAAAAATTTTTGTAAGCAAAAGAATTTCTGTTGGCAGCACGCGCCGTATCAGCAAAAAAATCAGCGTGTTAATAAAAGAATTTCCTGTAAACAAAATTTTTTTTCAGCAAGTTGAGCTGCATAAAAGTTCCAGTTCTTCGCCTGAAAGTGTTCTGTATTCGCCGGGCTTTAAATTTGGGTCAAGATTTAAATTGTTTATTTTAAGGCGCTTTAAGTAAATTACTTCGTTACCTAAAGCTTTAAAAATCCGCTTTATTTCGTGGAACATTCCTTCATAAACGCTTATGAGGCAAACCGCTGGAATTTCCGGAAATTCATCTTCGTCCTTCCATTCAAGATTTGCAGGAGCACAGTCAGCTTCAGCAGCTTTTCCTTCTGCGTCAATATGAATTCCTCGGACAATTTCTTCTTTATAAAACTTTCTTTTTTCACAATCAACTTTGTCGCGCAAATAAACTAAATACGTTTTTTCAGCCCTATATTTTGGAAATGTAAGTTTATGATTCAAAAGACCGTCGCTTGTAATTATTAAAAGACCTTCTGTATCAAGATCAAGCCGGCCTACCATATTTAAGTTTCCGCCAAGATACTTTCGATTTTCTTCGTCTTTTAAAAGTTCCATTACAAGATTGTGGCTGTCGCTTTTTGTAGAGCAAACGTATCCTGCAGGTTTATTCAGCATAAAATACGCATTTACTGCAATTTCAAGAATTTTTCCATCAACTTCGATTTTATCGTTTTCTACGCTGACTTTTTCGTCTGGAGAAAGAACTAATTTTCCGTTAACCTTTACATTTTTTCCGCGGACAAGATTTTTTACGTCCCTACGGCTGCCATAACCTGAACTTGAAAGAATTTTATCAAGGCGCTCAAAACTGATTTTTTTTTCCATAAGGCAAAAATTATACAGCCGATTTTAGTTTTGCTTCAAGATTGGGAGCGTGCGATTTTGCTGCACGGAACTGTAACAGGGCGTTTTCTTTTTGCAATAAAATTTATTTGTTAAGCAAAAGATATTCTGTGAACATGCACGCGCTGGTTACCAAAAGATTTTTTTCCTGCCAAAGAAAATTTTTTGTAAACAGAGAATTCTGTCAGTAACTGGCGGCAAGCCCGCATGTCTTCTTTACAAATATTTATTTTCTTAACGTACAATACGTGCGGACAGGAGAATATTTCTTGAAGTAAAACAAAAAATTGCTTCAAGAAACAAAAAAAACAAACGAAAACAAGACACTTTTTTACAATCCCTTTTTATACTATAATTTTCAAAATTGAGGTGACTTATGAATAACAAAATTTATATTATTGGCCATAAAAATCCTGACACTGACTGCGTAGTTTCGGCAGTAGCTTATGCACGGCTTAAAAATCTTTTGGGTTTTCCTGAATACGTGGCAGCACGGGCAGGACACTTGAATCCGCAGACTTCTTATATTTTTGAAAAATTCAAGGTGCCGAGTCCTGTTTACATTTCAAATCTTGTTCCAAAAGTTGAATATTATATGCCTGAAGAATACGAAACTGTTAACGAAAATGTTTCAGTTTGGGAAGCAATCAGCAGAATGGAAAAAACAGGAAACCGCGTGCTTTCTGTAGTTGACAGCGAAGGTCATTATTTAAGTCTGCTTCATTACTCGGGATTTGCTCAGGGTGTTCTTAAAATTATGAATCCAGAAAAACGCAACAAAATTGCAACGAGCATTTCTCTGATTCAAAAAAATCTGAATGCACAGCCAATCATTATGGAAAGCGAAAAAGACAAAATCTTTAAAGCATTTATTCTTGTAGGTTCGTCAAGCATAAAAACTTTTTCAGAAAGGCTTAAAGCTCATTCTTCAGAAAATATTGTAGCTATTGTAAGCGATCGGGAAGATATTCAGAGACTTTGCATAGAAAACAAAGTAAAACTTATGATTCTTACAAGCGGTTTTAGTTTGAATAAGGATTTGCGGGAACTTGCTGAAAAAAACGGCGTAAATGTAATTATAAGTCCGTACACTACAACTCCTACAGCAATGTTCATAGCGTATTCAACTCCGGTTACAGCAGTTTCTGACAAAGAAATTAAGGGCGTTCACAAAAATGACACAACCGCTAAAATTGCAGACATTTTAAAATATACACAGTGCAAGTATCTGCCGGTTGTTGATGAAGATAACAAAGTTATTGGAATTATTTCTGAGCACGATTTAATGCGGGAACCAAATATCAGCGTTATTATGGTTGATCACAATGAACTTACGCAGGCTGTTGAAGACATTCATCATTATAAAATTCTTGAAGTAATTGACCATCACAGACTTGGAACTTTATCTACGAAATATCCGATTACTTTTATAAATAAACCTGTAGGCTCAACGGCAACTTTAATCACTGAACTTTACCGGGAAGCAAAAATTTCTATTCCAAAAGACATTGCCTCGCTTCTTTTGTGCGGAATTTTAAGCGACACGCTCATTCTTCAGTCTGCAACCGTTACAGAACTTGACGTAGAAACAGCACAGTATTTGAGCGACATTACAGATTTAGACATAAAAACTTTAGGAAATGAAATTTTACTTGCAGGCTCAAGAGTTTCTGGCAGAAGTGCTGATGAAGTTGTTCATCAGGATATGAAAGAATATACCGAAGGAAAAATAAGCTATACGGTAAGTCAGATTGAAGTTGGAAATCCAAAAGAAATTCTTGACAGGAAGCAGGAATTTTTGAACGAACTTGCAATCGAAAGAAGA
This sequence comes from bacterium, assembly GCA_963601995.1. Classification (GTDB taxonomy): domain Bacteria; phylum Spirochaetota; class Spirochaetia; order Treponematales; family Treponemataceae; genus Treponema_D. The sequence continues at coordinate 7,443 of CAVCIJ010000181.1, forward strand.
AGCAGCAAGGCACTTTTTTCATGCCTGTTAGTTACAGACATAACAACGCTCTCAAGCATTCTTCTTATTGACTGCGACCAGAATTTTCTGCCGTTTATAACATTTCCAAAGCAGGAAGAAAATGTTTACTTTTTGCAGGGCGTCGTAAGCCGCAAAAAACAGCTCGTTCCGCTCATTACAGAGCAGGTTCTGAACTACGCAAAATAAAAAAATCAGCCGCGTTTTCCGGTGATTTTCTGAAAACGCGGTTTATTAGGTAATTTTTTTCCTGCATATTGTGTGCTAAGAAAATAAATGTTTACGAAAAAGACCGCGAGTTTTCTCGGGGCTTGGTCTGTATGTTAAGAAAAAATTTTCTTTGGCAGAAAAAATCTTTTGGTAACTAGTGCGCGCGGATTTACAGAAGAATTTCTGCTTTACAAATAAATTTTATTGCAAAAAGAAATCGCTTTGTTACGCAATCGCGCAAAAAGCGCGCACTGTTCTTGAAGCAAAATTTCCGCTTTACAAATAAATTTTTCTACGAAAGAAAACGTCTTGTTACGCCCTCGTGCGCTTAGCACAAAAAAACTTTTCTTAAAACAGAAGATGGGGCTGGTCGTGGAGCCGTTGCGCAGC
>CAVCIJ010000182.1:0-11605 GCA_963601995.1 bacterium
TATGAGTGCAGTGATTTTTTTTGTTTTCAGAAATTTTGTTTTCATATTTGCCCTTTCCGTAATTTTTTTTATGAATTTAGTTTTGCAAGTTCCGCTTTTACAATTTCAGCCGCAAAAGAAGCAGCATTTTCAAGAGGGATAAGTTTTGCTTCTGCTTCGCTTCTGATTTTAATTTCTACATTTGGAAGATTTTTTTCGCCAACCGTAATTCTTACAGGAAATCCAAGCAAATCCATATCGTTGAATTTTACTCCTGGCCGCTCATCTCTGTCATCAAGAAGAACTTCAATTCCAAGATTTTTAAGTTCTTCGTAAAGTCTGTCGGCAGCATCTTTCATAGAATCCTTGTACTTAATAGGAACAATTGCAACTTGATAAGGTGCAACGCTCATTGGCCAAATAATTCCCTTTTCATCGTGAAATCTTTCTATGATTGAAGCAAGAACTCTGTCAACTCCAATTCCATAGCAACCCATTGTAGGAACTGCAGCTTTTCCGTTTACATCAAGGAATGTAACTCCCATGCTCTGAGTATATTTTTTGCCAAGTTTAAAAATGTGTCCAAGTTCATTTCCCTTTGTTGTGTAATATTTTCCATTGCAGTTTGGAGTGCAGCATGAATCGCCTTCTTTTACTGTTCTTACATCAGCATTTTTCCAGAATTTAAAGTCTCTTCCTGGTTCAACATGTTTTATATGGAAACCTTCTTTTCCTGAACCGGCAAATGCATCGTGCATATCGTTTACGCTCAAATCCTGAATAATCGGGCAGTTCAGTTTTACAGGACCAACAAATCCGTGAGGAGCTCCGCTTATTTCGCGCACTTCTTCATCTTCTGCAAGAACCACTTCGCCTGCTTTTAAAAGGCCTGCAAGTTTTGCTTCGTTAACATCAAGATCGCCACGTATTAAAACGCAAACGTAACTCAGCGGATAAAATTCAAAATCGCCTTCTTTTTCTTTTTTAAGTTTTTCTGCTCCGGCAGTTCCGGTCAAATCAACACTTGAATTTATTACGCGATAAATCAGTGCTTTTATAAAACGTTTTGATGTTGTGCCAAAGAATTTTTCCATATCATCAATAGAAAACACATTTGGAGTTGCAACTTCTTCAAAGGCTAAATCAGCTGCCTGTTGAAGATTTCCATTGTCATCTGTGGCAGGATCAGCTTTGCAGGAAGCTTTTTCAACATTCGCAGCGTATCCGCATTTAGGACATAAGATTAAGGTATCGTCGCCAATCGAACTTTCCACCATAAACTCTTCAGAACCACTTCCGCCCATCGAACCTGTATCTGCTTTTACAGGAATTACACTAAGTCCAAGTCTTTTAAAAATCCGCAGATAAGCCTTTGCATAAGCCTGGTAACTTTCATCAAGGCTTTTGTCGTCTGCGTTAAGAGTGTAGCCGTCCATCATATTAAATTCGCGGCCTCTCATAACACCGTAGCGCGGACGTATTTCATCGCGGTATTTTGTATTTATCTGAAACATATTTATAGGAAGCTGCTTGTAAGAAGTAAGGCCTGCACGGCAAATTGCAGTATATGCTTCTTCTGCTGTAGGACTTACAACCATATCCTGTTCAGCACGATTTTTTGCCTTAAGCATTTGAGGTCCCATAGTTTCCCACCGTCCGCTTTCTTTCCAAATGTCTCCTGGAACAACAACAGTCGGTTTAAATTCCATTGCACCTGCTGTATTTGTAATTTCTTCTTTTATAATATTTTCAAGTTTACGGTATGCTCTTAAACCCAGAGGCATATAAGTGTAAAGACCATTTCCAAGTTTGCGGATTAAATCAGCTCTCATCATAAGCTGATGACTTGCAATAATAGCTTCTGCAGGAGCTTCCCGCAGTGTTCTAAAAGGAATTTTTGAAGTTTTCATAATTGCATATATTAGTAAAAAACAAAGTTCTTAACAATTAGGAGCGTGCAGTAAAAGAATTTAAAAAGAATCTGGAGCAAATTTTATTACTTCGGCGGGCTTTACAGGGCTTCGCTTATCGCTTCGTTCTTTTTTTTCAAAAAAGAATGCTACGCACCCTTCCAATCCCGGCTAGGATTTTCTTCAAGAACACAAAATTTTATTTCTGGCGGCAAAAAAAACTCAGCCTAAATTCATTCCGTTCAAAATATCTCTAAGAGATTTTAATTCTTCTTTTTTTAGAGTAATTCCTTTTCCCATTTTTTCGTGCTGCGGGTCCCAGGTGCGGATGTCGTATTTTGGTGCATATTGTCCCCACGAAACAAAATTCAATTCCAGATTCCAGCCGCTTTTTTGAGTGGAAATAACACCAATTTTTTCTTCAATCTTGAACGAAAACTCATCTGCCATAAAATGCCTCCGTTTTTAACTTTTATTCTAGGATATATCAAATTTTCAAAAAGTCAAAAAATAAACCAAACAGTCACAGCAGCTAAAAAAAACTTCTCTTGAATGTAAGCAAAGCATATTGTAAAATATTGGATATAATAGCATCTGGTAAAAATTATGATTTTTGCCGGATGCCAAAAAAATAAAATTTTTCTGAATAAGCATTGTCTTTGTACAAGTTTAAAAATGGAGGAAAAATGAAAAAGTTAAAGCAAGCGGCAGTTCTCTTATGTGCCTTGTCTGCATTTGTGTTTTTTGCATGCAAGTCTACTCCGGAAGAACAGCCTGCTCCTGTAGAAGAAGTTCCTGAAGAAACTCCTGTAGAAGAAAAAGATTATTCTGCATCAAATAAGGCTCTTTTTGATACTGTTGAATCGTCAAGAAAAGCGGCAATTGATTCAGGTGCTGATAAGAATCTTCAAAACGCATTTTCTTTAACAGAAGCTGAATATTTGAGTTCAAAAAAAGCTTTGCTTGATTCTGAAAATGATTTGACTAAGGTTTTAAATGATTTGAATTTGCGCTATGAGGCACTTGAGCAGTTTTCAAAGGCAAAAAATTTAAAAAACAGAATCGACAGTTTGAATTTTGCTTCTTACGATCAAGTTTCTTACGATGAAGGAACAAATCTTCTTGATGAGTTTTCAAATGCTGATGCAAAAACGCTTTTGGATTTTGGTGACAACTGGAAATCAAATGCAAAAAAAGCAAATGAAGATTTTGAAAAAGTTCTTGATACAGGATTTCGTGTTCTTTCAAAAAATGAGAGAGTTTTAGCGTTTACTGCAAAAAAATCCGCAGACGAAGTAAAAGCTTCTGTCTCGCGCAAGGTTGATTACGACAAGGCTGTTGCTGATTTTTCTGCCGGAGACTCAAAATACGTAACAAAAAATCCTGAAGGTGCGCTCGAAAGTTACACAAAGTCAAAAGAAGCGTTTGAAAAACTTTATAACGAAATTTACGAAGTAAGAGCAAAGGCTCTTGCGGCAGTTGAGGAAGCTAAAAAACGAGTTGCCTTAAGCGAAACAACCGCAGAAAGTGCTGACGAAACAGCTCCTTTGGGCAGCAGTGAAGTTGAAGGAATTGAAGCAGAAGATACACAGCTTCTTGAAGAAGATGATTTTACGGAAGCTGAAAATTCTGTAGTTGAATTAGGCGAAAGTCTTGAAGAAGAAGTTTCGGATGTTTCAACTTCAGAAATTCCAACAGATTCAGTATATGAGGCTTCAATTCAAGATACAGAAAATTCTGAAAATTCAAACCTGGAGGCTGCAGAATGAAAAAACTTGTTTCAATGCTTTGTGTTTTAGCCACTGCGGCTTCTTTAATATTTGCCGCAAGTTATACAAACAATACTTATCAAAAACTTGCTAAGGAATATACAAAAAAAGCAGAACGCGCCCTTGATGCCGGAGAATATGCTCTTGCCGAAGAATATGCTGCAAAGGCAAAGGAAAATGCTGATCTTTCAGATTCATATATAACTTATATGATTGCAAAGGACGGCGCAGACAAAAACATGGCTCTTGCAAAAAATCGTATCGAATTTGTAAAGGGAATTGGTGCTGAGCAGAATTTTCCAATTGCACTGGATGCCGCTCAAAAACTTTATTCTCAGGCAGAAGATGCTTATTCAAAAGAAGAATTTGATTCAGCATCACTTTTTGCAAAGCAGATTATTGACGTTCTTGCGGAAGTACACGAAGTAACTCCGTTGCCAAAGTATTACATTGTGCGTCCTTGGGCTACTGACCGGGACTGCTTCTGGAATATTTCAGGACGACCTTATGTTTACAATAATCCATTCCTTTGGGAAAATCTTTACGAGGCAAATAAGTCTTCTCTTCCAAAGCCAGAAAATCCAAATTTAATTCTTCCTGGAATGAAAATGGAAATTCCTTCAATTTCAGGCGAATACAGAGATGGAGTTTACAGTCCGGATGTAAAGTATGAGCCTTATCAGGGAAAATAAAAAGCTTGTTTTTGTAAACTGATTTTAATATGAACTGCCGGAATTGCATTTTTGTTTTGCAAATCCGGCAGTTTTTTTTTGCAGATTTGTTTGGTGAGTGTACACAAAATTATTAAATTTTTTTTGCTAAATAAAGGCAAAGTGCGCTTGCCATAAGTGCATGCGGATATTCAGGGCTTCCCATTTTTTTTATAACTTCTTTTTGCGGAATTTCCATAAAATTTAAAAATTCATCGCTGTCAAGATTTTGATTTCCTGAAAAAACAAGCTCTTCTGCTAAAAAAACGTGAATGTGATTTGCAAATAAAGCTGGATTTGGATTCATTGTTCCAAGATGTGTGAGCTTTCCTGCCTTAGCTCCGGTTTCTTCAAAAAGTTCGCGCTCTGCTCCCTCTTCTGGACTTTCATTTTCTTCAATAACGCCGCCGGGAAATTCAATACTGAGTGCCATTTCGCCGTGCCGCCACTGCTTTACCATCAAAAAATTTTCATTATGAACAGGAATTACAATTCCCCAGTCGTGTGCTTCGTTTACAATGTAAGTTCCTGAAATTCCATCTGGTCCTTCGCTGAATCTTTCGGTTACAGTGAAAACTGGAGTTTTTAAAATTGATTTTTTGCTTTTTTCAGTCCACACAAGTTTTTTGTCATTTTCATTTAGATTTGAAATTGATTTATCATTTTTTTCAAAATTCATATTTTCCTCTTTTTATTTTTTAAGTTTTATTACAAAAAAAATATCGTGGATAAGTTTTTATAAATATTTTATAATAAGTGACGTGCTTTTAATATAAAGCGAGGCAAATTTTATGGCAATAATAGCAATTTCAAGACAAGTGGCAGCTTTGGGTGATGAAATAGCAGATGCTGCTGCAAAGGAACTTTCTTATGAATTTGTTGACCGCAAGCAAATTGAAGCTCGTATAGTTGAACTTGGATTTCCGCGCGAAAAACTGCCAAAGTACGACGAACGTAAGCCAAATTTTTTTGCCAGTCTTTTAAAAGACCGCGATGAATATTTAAATTATCTTCAGTATGCGGTTTTAGAAGCTGCCTCTCGTGGAAACTGCATTTTGATTGGAAGAGGTGCATTTATAATTTTGAGCGGAATTTCAAATTTGATTTCGCTGCGTTTTGTTGCAAGCGACAATGTGCGTCTTGAGCGTCTGGAAAAAGAATTCAACTGGAATAAAAAGCAGGCTCAGCAGAGAATTTCTGAAAGTGATTCAAATCGGCTTGGATTCCATAAAAGTTTTTTTAATTTAGAAAATGAAGATCCGCAGAATTTCAGTGTAACTTTGAATACTGGAATTTTAAGCATAGATGAATGTGTAAAAATAATAAAAAATCTTGTTCAAACGCAAATTACGCCGCAAAAAGAAATTGACGGACAAAAAAAACTTTTAAATCTTTTAAAGGCTCAGTCTCTTGTAAATGATTTGATTTTTGAGAGTCATATAAAGATAAATTTCCTGCGTGCTTCAATTAGTGATGATGAAAAAAATCTTGTTCTTTACGGAGTTGCTGATTCAGAGGCGATTGCTCAGTCTGCTGTTCAAATTGCATCACGAAAATTTCCTGAGCTTTGCATAAGATCTGAAATTAGTATTGTTCAGGATTTCAGGAATTACAAGTGATTTGAAAAAAATGATAAGAATGCTTAGCCCCGATTGGAGCAGCGCGCGAAGCGCGTTCTGGAGCGTAGCGGAAGAATGAAGGCGAATGCCGCAACTGCGGAAAGCGGGATTCCTGACAGAACTTTTAAGCCGAGTGCGATTAGCACGAGAGAAAAAATATTTTTCTTTCAAAAAAAATGTGCTACAAAATAAAAAAAAACAAACATTTATTTTCTTTGGCAGGTTTTGTTACACAAAAGACAAAATTGTGCTTATATTGTATATTAAGAAAATTGAATTTTAAGTTTCCAGGCAACAGAATGAGGTGCAAATGAGCGACGAAAATAAAAACAAAAAGAATGAGAATGATCCTTACGATTTTTTCAAACTTTCTCCAGATAATGACAATGATAAAAAAGATAATCCGAACGGCCCTAAAAAACCGCATAGATTTCCATTTATTGGAATTCTTGTGATTCTTGTGGGAATTCTGGTTATTGTAAACGTTCTTTTTTCACAGCACTCGGAAAATACAATTCCGTTTTCTGAATTCCGTGAGCTTGTTGAAAACGGACAGATTGTGAGTGTGGAACTTGGGGAAAGTTATTTTGTGGGCTACAGCGAAAAGCCAGGTTCCGTTCAGTCTTCTTCGCGTGGAATGCAGCTTTTTAGAAACAGCGAAACGAATTCAAATGTTCAGGTTTACAGAACTCAAGCAGTTTTGATGTCAAGTTTTATTGAACTTCTTGATCAGAAGGGAGTTGAATATAAATTTGTGGCAAAACAGAATAATTATATTCTTCAACTTATACTTTCCTGGGTTATTCCGCTTGGACTTATTTTCCTTATGTATTACGTAATTTTTAAGAAATTTGGCGGTGGAATGGGCGGAATTGGATCTGTGTTTGGAAACGGATCCGGCAAATCAAAGGCGATTGATGAAGGAAAGGTTAAAACTCGTTTTTCTGATGTTGCGGGCGTTGACGAGGCAAAGGAAGAACTTGAGGAAGTTGTTGATTTTTTAAAGTCACCTAAAAAATATACTGATATTGGTGGTAAAATTCCAAAGGGCGTTCTTCTTGTAGGACCGCCAGGAACTGGTAAAACTCTTCTTGCAAGAGCTGTTGCCGGAGAAGCTGGAGTTCCATTTTTTAGAATAAGCGGCTCTGACTTTGTGGAAATGTTTGTTGGTGTTGGTGCCAGCCGTGTAAGAGATTTGTTTAAGCAGGCAAGGGAAAAAGCTCCGTGTATTGTTTTTATTGATGAAATTGATGCACTTGGAAAAAACAGAATGAGCGGTTACGGCGGAGGAAATGACGAGCGCGAACAGACTTTGAATCAGCTTCTTGTAGAAATGGACGGCTTTGATAACGAAAAGGGTCTTATTGTTCTTGCAGCAACAAACCGTGCTGATATTCTTGACCCGGCTCTTTTGCGTCCAGGTCGCTTTGACAGGCGCGTTCCTGTAGAAAAGCCTGATGTTAAGGGAAGAGAGGATATCCTTCGCATTCACGCTAAAAATGTAAAACTTGATGATGATGTTGATTTTACTTCGATTGCTCACGGAACTGTAGGATTTGCCGGTGCTGATTTGGCGAACGTTGTAAACGAAGCAGCCTTGCTTGCCGTAAGAAACGGACGTAAAAAAGTGTCGATGATTGATTTTAACGATGCAATTGATAAGGTTAGCATTGGCTTAAAGAAAAAGAACCGCAACGAAAACGAAAAGGAGCGTCATCTTGTGGCCTTCCACGAAACAGGACATGCCTTGGTTGGAGCGTTTACGCCGGGCTGTCCTCCAGTTAATAAGATTACGGTTGTTCCCCGTTCAAACGGAGTTGGCGGATTTACGCAATACAGAGAGCAGGAAGAAGTTAACTTTAAAACAAAGAAAGATATGATTGCTGAAGTTGATTCTTTCCTTGGCGGGCGTGCTGCCGAAGAAATTATGCTTGGTGATGTTAGCACAGGAGCGTCAAATGATATTGCAAATGCAACAGACATTATAAAAAGAATGATTGTTGATTACGGAATGTCTGACCGCTTTAAGAACATAACGCTTGGAAAAGGTGTGCTTGGAAATCACGGTGGAGAACCGGCTCTTGTAAGGGAATTCAGTGAAGAAACACAAAATTACGTTGACGAAGAAATTGCCCGTGTAATGAACGAACGCTACGAGCATGTGCTTGCTCTTTTAAAAAGCAAAAAAAGTCTGCTTGCGTACATTGCAAATCGGCTTTTGGAAATTGAAACAATGGACGGAAAGGAATTCTACGATATTATAAAGGCAGAAGATCATTGCGTCCAACTTGAAAATAAAGCTTTGTTAATTGAGCAGACTGAAAAAACAGAAGATTCTGAGCCAAAAGAAGATTCAAAACCGAAAGAAAAAAAGACCCGGACAAAAAAATCAAAATCAGAAGATTCTGCAAAAACTACGGGCAAGTCTAAAACTTCTGAAGAAAAGCCTGAGCGCAGCAAGAAAAGCAAAAAGTCTGAATAAAATTACATAAAATATTTTAGAGAAAATCCTTCTAAGAAAAACTTGGAAGGATTTTTTTTTGATAAAACGTTTTCTCCTGATTCTTTCAAAAAAAAATTCAAAAGAAATAAAACTTTTAGTAATAAATTTGAAAATGAAAAATTTAAATATTATATTGAAAGTTGAGATAGAAATAAGAGTATCTGGTAAAAAAAATCATTTGTGATGCTTTTTTATGGGTTACTCTGAAAAAGTTTGCTGAAACAGCGTGGTCTTTTATTTTTAAAAGTTTGCGTTGTAAGCTTTTTTCATCTACTCACATTCTTACTTTATTGCGAATATGAGTAAAAAAAAACAATCCTGAAGCTGATGTTTTACGCTTGTTTTTTTATGGGAGGAAATTATGGAAGATACTGAAAACAAAGAAACTTCTTCAAAGACAGAAGATTTTGAAAAAACTGAAAAAAAAGCATTCAAAGACAAATTTTTAGATTTTATTGACAAAAGTGTTGATTCTTCAAAAAGAGGAATAAAAAAGGCTGGCGAAAAAATAAATGATTTCGGCGACAGATCAGTGCAAAAAATTGAGCTTTCTCAGCAAAAATCCAAACTCGAAAAACTTTACAATGAATTTGGAAAAGAGTGTTTTCTTGCATTTGATAAGCAGGAACCTCCGCTAAGTGCTGCGCCAGACAATTCAGAAAATTCCAAAATTCAAAATCTTTACGCGCGCATAAAAAATCTTACAAATGACATTGCAGCTCGCGAAAAAAAGTTAAGCGACAAAGAAAATCAAAAGTCTTAAAAAATTTTCTTTGTAAATTTTTTTGGAGTGAATTTTACTCAAAAAGAAAAGTTTTATTACTCGAGCTAGTCGCACCCGGCAAAAAGATTTTTTATAAAATCGGCTTTGTGTGGTTCGTCGCAACCTTACGGTTGCTTCACGAATTTGCCGCCAGTTACTGACAAAATTCCCTGTTCTCCGCAAAAATCAATTCCTTAACAAAGAACTCTACGAGTTTTCGCAGCCGCAAGTTGCGGCAAAGTCGATGATTAAAAGTTTAGTCTATGCTTTGAAAAATTTTCTTTTTACAAAAAAAGCGGTTTTTAGAAAAAAAAATCTTTCTTTAAAAACCGCCTGTTTACTAAAGAATTTTATTTTAGTTTCATACTAATTGCCATTCCAGTTTTAAAGTCTTCATCAGGAATTAAAAGCGGAGTAACTGAAATTTTTTCTATGCTGTCAGTCAAATCTAAGGCTTCGTTCAAAATTAAATTGAATTTTTTAGCGTAATTGTAAGGATGTATAATACTGATAAGTCTTGAACTTAGCATAACGACACCTCCTGCAAGACTAATAATAGCTCCGTATTGGTAATATTGAAGCGAATAATCTGTTGTTATACTCAGCGAAAAAAGTGTACAAAAATCAATCGTAAACCAAATTCCTAAAAAAGTAAGTCCTCCATAGAAAGCTAAAGACCCCACTCCGTCTATAAGTGCGTGTGGCAAAAAAGCCCAAAAATCTCCCTGCATAAAAGAACCAAGTCCGTAACCAAGCCTAAGATTTTCGTTTTTTGCGGTTTCTGCATCGCTTTCGTATTTTTTTAAAAGATCTATTCTTGTTTCTATGTCCAAATCCTGTGCCAGTGAAAAAATTGCTTCTTTATTTTTTTTTAGGGTACTTACGTTTGCACTTCTTGCAAGCAGACGGCTGATTTCTCTTTTTATTTCTTTTGTTTCAGTTGATTGTGCAGAATTTTGATTTTCATTGATAAACTCAGAAGTAAAAATAATTTCTTCTGATGATTGATTTGTTCCTTCTTCTGCAAAAAGAAAAATTCCTGCAGATAAAAAGAAAATAAGACTTAGTAAAAAACATTTTTTCATAAAAACTCCTAAAAAATTACTTGAGATGAACTGCTGGAAAGTAGCGCATTCTTAAGTGATTCAGTTCCGTCAGGTCACAAAAAAAATCTCCAAAATTTTTTTATACATCATAAAACTAGAAAAAGTATGAAAGATAAAGCCTGATTTGTCAAATCTGTAATTCCTTTCTTGATTTTGGAGCGAATTTTACTTCAAAAGAAAAGTTTCATTACTCGTGTCGTTCGTGTTCCAGAATGCACTATTGTGTTTTCTTAGTTACATATTGGGTATTAAAAAAGTAAATGTTCATCGAAAAGAACCGTGAGTTTGCCGCCAGCTACTGACAGAATTCCCTGTTTAGAAAAAATTCTCTTCACCACCCGCAAATTCCGCGAGATTAGAAAAAAGATTTTTTCGTATTTGTTACTGTGAAATTTTTTGTAAAAAAAAAACGTCGCCTGCATTATCAGCAGAATTTTCTGTTAACAAAGTCTCGGAAGTTACCGCCAGAATTTTTTGTATCATAATATTGTCCGCGTTACCAATAAATTTTCTTGAAAAAAGAAGGCTTTTACTTAACCAAAAATTCCTTTTATAATAAAATTCTCTTCATCAGCAAAATTCCGTCAGTAACCACGCCGCGAAAATTTGTGCGTGTTACCAAGAAGACTTTTCCTTAACTAAAAATCAATCAGTAACAAAACTGTCTGTTACCAAAGGAGAAGAATTGTATGAAAATCAGAAAATATTGTAAAACCGATATACCGGCAATGATTCGTATCTGGAATGAAGTCGTTGATGAAGGCGTTGCCTTTCCACAACTGGATCTTCTGGATGAAGAAAGAGGAAATGCATTTTTTGACGCACAAACATACTGCGCAGTTGCGGACGACAATGGAACCGTCGTTGGGCTTTATATTCTTCATCCGAACAATGTCGGCCGCTGCGGCCATATCGCAAATGCAAGCTATGCTGTTGATTCCAGCTGTCGTGGAAAACACATCGGAGAACAGCTTGTTTCTGATTGCCTGACACAGGCAAAAAAACATGAGTTTAAGGTGCTGCAGTTCAATGCCGTGGTGGAAAATAACATTCACGCGCGCCACCTGTATGAGCGGCTTGGTTTTGTGCAGGCAGGAACCATTCCCAACGGCTTTTTAATGAAAGACGGAACTTATCAGAACATCTGCATTTATTACCATGTGCTGTAACAAATTTAAAGAATGCTTATACGGGGTGAAAGGCAAAATGAAAATATACGAGATTCAAACCAGAACTCCGCAGCTGA
>CAVCIJ010000183.1:0-5528 GCA_963601995.1 bacterium
GATCTGACGAAAGCGGAAATAAAAGTGCAAACGGAAAGTATTCAGTTTCAATTTTTTCAAAAGACGCTGCGGGCAACAGTGCATCTGCAAAAATTTCAAATCTGATTCTTGATGCACGCCCTGTAAGTGCATACATTACAAATGAACTTGCTGGCTTCTCTCCAAATGGCGACGGCTATCTCGATACACAAAAAATCAATATAAGTCTTGGACTTGCTGAAGGAATTTCTTCATGGACTCTTTCTATGGTGAATTCAAATGGAGGTGTTGACAAAACATTCTCTAGCGAAGAAGGCAAAAATGTTCCAAAGGTGATTGAGTGGGCTGGCGAAAAAGATGATAATCAGATTGCTGATGGAATTTATACTGCAAAACTTCACGTGGAATACGCAAAGGGTAACCAGGTTGATGCTGAATCTGACAGTTTTGTATGTACTGCAAATCCGCCTGTGCTGACAGTTGCAACTTATCCAAAATATTTTAGTCCAGACAACGATGGTAACGATGATGATCTTAGAATCAGACTTACGGCAAATTCTCTGGCAAATCTCAAAAACTGGTCATTTACAATTTATGATCGAAACAATAAGCAGTTCTATAAGTTGAGCGGAAAATCTTCTATTTCAGAGCGCATTATTTGGGACGGAAGAGGAAACAACGGCGAACTTGTTCAATCTGCTGAAGATTATAAATACGTGTTTACGGTTGCTGATGATTTGGGTATGGAAAGTTCTTTGGAAGGTAAAATAAGCGTTGACGTTCTTGTTATTCGTGATGAGGACAATCGCCTTAGAATGCAGGTTCCGTCAATTGTTTTCCGCGGAGACAATGCTGATTTTAATGTTCAGGTGTTGAATGACGATGGAAGTGTTCGTGTAAAGGGAATTACTCAAGCTCAGGCCGACAATAATCAGGTTGTCTTAAAGCGTATTGCTGATATTCTTAAAAAATTCAATGAGTACAAGGTTACTGTTGTAGGACACGCAAATATTGTTGCAGGTACAGAAGCTGAAAAACAGGAACTTGCTGAACTTTCAGAGCGTCGCGCGCAGTACGTAAAAGAGCAGCTTGTAAAACTTGGAATTTCAAGTACCAGACTTACAGTTGAAGGTCGAGGCGGAGAAGAACCAGTTGCAGATACAAGAAATCCTGATGTAAACTGGAAAAACCGCCGCGTTGAATTTATTCTTGAAAAATAAATTCTAAAAATTTATTAAAAATTTATTGGCCGTTTCAAATTTTGTTTTGAAGCGGCTTTTTTGTTAAAAAGAAAATAAATTTTATCAAAAAGATTTAAAAACTAGCGAATTTTTCTTGTTATTGTTGGTAAGAGTTTTTTTTGTTAAATAGATTCAAAAAGGACTTACGCCGGCATGGAGGCTTGCCGAAGGCAGTGTTTTTGCGTAGCAAAAATACCGCGCGAACAGCAAGAGCCGGAACGCCGGTGATGAAAAAAAATTTTTCTTTTCTGACTAAAACTTTGTGGTGAAGGAATGCTTTTCGTCCAAAAAAAACTATCGAAATACCAGATAATAATGTATGTCTGATTAAATTACAGTAAGTTTGTTTAAAACAAAAAAAACTTCTGCATTTCTACAGAAGTTTTTCGCCCCCTGCTGGGCTTGAACCAGCGACACACGGATTAACAGTCCGTTGCTCTACCGACTGAGCTAAGGGAGCATTCATTGCTGAATGTGATAATACTATATAGATTATGAGATTTTATGTCAATAGAATTTCTTAAAAAAAATCAAAAAATATAAAAAAAACGCTGCAATACAAAAAAAAATTGCAGTGCAGCGTCATCTTTTTATTTAGAAAGACTTTGTTTTTGATTCAGATGAAGTTACTTTGTAAGAAGAGCATTAAGTGCCTTTACAAATTCAGCAGGATCTTTGAGTTCCTCGCCGTCAATAAGCAGGGACTGGTCCAAAAGAACTTCGCTTACTTGAGCAACATATTCATCGCTTACAGGACCGTTCAGCTTTTTTACAAGCGGATGTTCGGCGTTTACTTCAAGAATCGGCTTAATCATATTGCTTGTATCCTGACCCATTGCCTTCATCATTCTTTCCATCTGAAGAGAAGGATCTTTTTCATCAATTACAACGCAGGCTGGACTATCTGAAAGACGTTTGCTCAAAACAACATCTTTTACGCGCTCTCCAAGTGCCTTTTTGATCTTTTCCTGAACAGGCTTAAATTCTTCTTCCTTCTTTTTTGCTTCTTCTTTATTAACACCAAGTTCATCATCGCTTCCGGAACGATTAACTGCCTTAAGTTCAAAATCCTTGTATTTTCCATAAGCTGGAATAACAATATCGTCAATGTCATCAGCCATGATTAAAACTTCAAAGCCCTTGTTTTTGTAAGCTTCAAGCAAAGGAGACGATCGCAGATTTTTTTCATCGCTGCCGGTAATATAGTAAATATATTTTTGATCAGTTTTCATCCTTTGAACGTAATCTGCAAAACTTGTCCACTTTTCATCGCCAGTTCCTTCTGGAGCAGTGCTTTTGAATCTTATAATTTCTGCAATTTCGTCACGGTTTGCATAGTCAGAATATAATCCCTCTTTTAAAGGACGATTGTATGATTTTACAAATTTTTGATAAACGTCAATTTTTTTCTTGTCATCGTCTGACGGATTTTCTGTCTTTGCTGATTTTTCTCCGTTCTCAACAAGCTTTTTAAATTCACTTAAAATCTTTTTTACCGACTGAGTTTTTATTGTTTCAAGAATTCTGTTTTGCTGAAGAATTTCGCGGCTTACATTTAGAGGCAAATCTTCAGAATCGATTATTCCGCGCACAAATCGCAGATAACTTGGCAAAAGTTCGCGATCGTCATCGGTAATAAAAACTCTTTTTACGTAAAGTTTTACGCCGCTTTTGTAATCTGCCTGATACATATCAAATGGTGCATTTTGCGGAACATAAAAAAGTGTTGTGTATTCCTGAGTTCCTTCTGCGTGAGTATGAATGTGGAGAAGTGGATCCTGATAATCGCCTGAAAGCGACTTGTAAAATTCATTGTAATCTTCTTCTTTTAATTCTGATTTGCTGCGTTTCCAGATTGCACTTGCGCTGTTGCACTGTTCAACCTTAGATTCTTTTCCCTGAGCCTTGCCGTCTTTGTCGTAGTTTGTTTGTTCGTAGTGAATGAAAATTGGGAATGCAATGTGATTTGAATATTTTTTTATAAGCTCATCGATTTTCCAGTGACTTGCGTATTCTGTGGAATCTTTGTTCAAGTGCATTTCGATTGCACTGCCGTACAAGTCTTCTTTGTCAAAACCATATTTTTTATAAACTTCGTCTTCTTTTGAAAGTTCGTCAAGTTCATAAGAATTTGTGCCGTCGCTTGACCAGTGCCATACTTTTCCGTCTCCGCCAGCCTTTCTTGTGTAGACGTCAATTTTATCTGCTGCCATAAAAGCACTGTAAAATCCTACGCCAAACTGACCGATAAGATCTGAATTTTTGTTTCCACTTTGAGAGAGCTGCTCTATAAAAGCCTTTGTGCCTGAGCGTGCGATTGTTCCCAAATTGTCGCTTAAGTCCTTGTCGTCCATTCCGATACCGCAGTCTTGAACGGTAAGGATTTTTTTGTCTTCATCAAAAGTAATGTCGATTCTAGGTTCGAATTTAATTGATTTGTATTTATCGTCTGAAACTGTAAGATATTTTAGTTTGTCGAGCGCGTCTGAAGCGTTTGAAACAATTTCCCGCAAAAAAATGTCTTTGTTGGAATACATTGAATGAATAATTAGTTTTAGAAGCTGATTTACTTCTGTTTGAAACTGATATTTTGCCATATTCTCCTCTTGATTTTTTACAAAATTTTACTTTGAAAGCTTTGTAATCCAATAGTAAAATTTGAATTTTTGTGTGTTAGTTTTAAATATAATTAAACTCAGCTGATTTGACAAATTTTGCATTAGAAAAAATACTTTTTGCAGTTTAGCCGCAGTTTTTTTTGTTAAGAAATAGATTTTTGAGCGGACAGAAAATTTTGTCAGTAAAAGGCGGCAAAATTTGGGTAACACGAAGCACGGACGTAACCGAAACAGCGTGATTCCTAAAAAAAATTACAGCCGAGTGCAGAAGGCACGAGAAAAAAAGTTATTTAAAAAAGAGAATGTGCTTCAAAAAAAAATCACTTCCAAAAAGCTGGAAATAAATAAATTACGATTGTGTAAATTTCAAGACGACCCGAAAGCATTACAAAACTGTACCACCATTTTACTGCACCAGGAAGCCATGAATAATTTGATGAAGGCCCAAGTTCTCCGAATGCCAGACCAATGTTGCCTATCATTGCTGTGGCTCCTGAAAATGATGTAAAAAGATCGATTCCAAAAAGAGATGTAAAAAATGTTGTAATAAAAATTATTAAAACGTAAGCGAACATAAAGGCTGCCACTGAATAAACTACATCTTTTCTGCCTGACTGTCTGTTTAACTGAATTGTGTAAATTCCGTGCGGATGCAGCATTCTTAAAATTTCGTTTTTTAACTGCTTTGCAAGAACCGTCCATCTTATAACTTTTATGCCGCCTGAAGTTGAGCCTGAGCAACCGCCTATGAACATAAGACATAAAATTACTGCCTGAGATGCGCTGGTCCAATTTGTATAATCGGCAGTTGAAAATCCGCTTGTGCTTAAAATCGAAAACATTTGAAATGCACTGTATCGAAGTGAGTTAAAAAATTCGTGATACTGCGGAATTTGCAAAATTGTTAAAAGAAGCGTGCTTATAAAACAAATTGATAAAAATGATTTTAGTTCAGTGTTAACTTTTATTTCGCGGAGTTTTCCAGTAAAAAGATAAAAGTAAAGCGTAAAGTTGATTGAGCCTAATGCCATAAAAACTGTAATTATTATGTCGATTGCGCTTGAATTGTAATAAGAAATGCTGGCGTTTTTTGTAGAAAATCCGCCCGTTCCAAGTGTGGAAAATGCGTGGCTTAAAGCGTCAGTAAAATCCATTCCGGCGATTCTTAAAAGAACTGTTAAAATTACTGTCATTCCCATGTAAATAAACCACAGGACTTTTGCTGTTGTAGTGATTTTTGGAGTGAATTTTCCTTTTTCTGGACCAGTTGTTTCTGCCTTAATTAACTGAAATCCGCCTACGCCAAGAATTGGAAAAAGTGCTACTGTAAGCGCAACAATTCCCATGCCGCCAAGCCAGTGAGTCTGGCATCTCCATAAATTTATGCTGCGCGGAAGTGATTCTATGTCTCTTAAAATTGTGGCGCCTGTTGTAGTAAAGCCAGAAACACTTTCAAAAAAGGCGTCTGTAAAGTTTGGAATTGCACCTGAAAAATAAAGCGGAACTGCTCCAAAAATACTTGCAAAAATCCAGGCGAGTGCAACTACAACAAAGCCGGCTTTTGTGCTTAATCTTGTGGAGCGATTTTTTCCCGTAAATAAAAAAACTGCGCCAGCTGCCCAACTTGAAATCATCGGGATTAAAAACGAAGGAATTACAGAAAATTCTCCTAAACACAAAGCGCATACAA
>CAVCIJ010000184.1:0-2839 GCA_963601995.1 bacterium
AACTTATGTCGCCTAAAATATTATTAAAATCAGTCTGCGTTTGCGAATTTAATGTTGAATCTTCAGAAATTTCAAATCCATCATCAAAGATATCGCCAAAAAGTTCATCTTCGTCCATTGAAGAAAGATTTAAATCTACAGAATCAGGAAGTTCTTCTTTAAAAGTTGAAGCGTAAGTTAAGTCAGCAAAAGAACGCGCAAGTTCCGGAGCACAGTAAATAATTTGAAACATTGCGCTGTTTTCGTCCGGCGGAGTAAAAATTCCACAAACCGTTCCTTCGCGGATAACGCCCTTTGAATTTGCACCCATCAACAGAATCTTGTCACCAACATTAAGTTTTTCTTTGTAAACTTTTTCGTAGCTTTTTACAACTCTTGCATCAATCAAGATATCGTCAGTTTTAGCTTCTGGCACCCTTCCTTCCTTTATATTGATTTTAGAAAAAGTCTTCCAGTAAGAATCAGTGTCCCCTGCAAAAAGCATTGCAACCGGCAAATCGCTAAATTCAAGATTGTCGTCTTCTGTAATTGCGCTCATATCAAATTCACCGTTTTTTGCAAAAAGAACCTGTGCTGAAATTTGCCTTGTGCTGATTTTTATTTTGGGATTTTTGTCAATAAGAGCCTGCACTTTTTCAAGTTCAGGAAGTGCCGGAATTTGCGGAAGAATTCCACTTATATTTGTGGAATGAACTTCAAAAATATCAATTATATCGCCTTTTTCTGGAACTGCTGAAAAAACCAGATCGCCTGTGTAATTCTGTCTAAAATCTTTTTCGAGTCCGCGGTTAACGCTTTCCAAAAAAGAATTTCCTAAAATCACAATCGCTACGCCAAAAATTAAAAAAAGCGAAATGATTATTGTTTTAGACTTATGTTCCCTTAAATTTCGCAGCGCAAGCCGGAAAATCGTAGACATTATCTTACCTCCGAACCGTAAATGTCGCTTGCAATTTTGTACTCGTCATTTACAATTTCGCCGTCAAGCAAATGAACAACGTGATCGCACATATCTACAATCCGCGAATCGTGAGTAGAAAAAATAAATGTTGTTTGAAGTTCGCTGTCTTTATTTAAAGACTTCATCAGTGAAAGAATCTGCTTTGAATTTACAGAATCAAGATTTGCCGTAGGCTCGTCGGCAAGAATAACTGGAGCTTTTGTAACAAGGGCACGCGCAATTGCAACACGCTGCCGCTGACCGCCAGAAAGTTCAGTTGCCTTGTGATCTTTCCACGAAGTAAGACCAACTTTTTCCATCAAAAATTCAATCCATTCCTTTTTCTGCTGTTTTGAAAAAGAATCAACCGGCGATTTAGACGCAGAATCATTAGATTCAAGAAGCAAAGGAAATTCTATATTTTCGTAAACATTTAAGACCGGAATTAAATTAAAAGTCTGAAAAATAAATCCAAGTTGAGAACGGCGCAAAGAAGTTATTCTTTTGTCAAGTTTTGACGGCAGGGAATTTCTGTATTTTTTACGGGATTTTTTATCATCAGAATCAGCCCATCTGCTGCTTTTTACCTGTGTTTCAGAAAGATTTACGCCCTCGTAAACATCAATTCCGTTTATAACAATTGAACCGTCAGAAGGAATGTCAATCAGTCCAATCATGTTCAAAATAGTAGACTTCCCGGAACCAGAAGGCCCTGAAATCGCAGCAAATTCGCCTTTTTTAACTGAAAAAGAAACTCCTTTAACCGCTTCAACTTCCTGTTTTCCAAGCGGATAAATTTTTCGTACTTTAGAAAGTGTAATAACGTCCACGCAAAGCTCCTGTAAAAATAGCGCCCTTTAGAAAGCCGCACTAATTTCTTAAAATAAAGATTCCAAAAGTCAATAAAACCTTAAAACTATCTGAAATATATAAAAATATTGAGTGTTAGAAAAGCAATAAAATAAATTTTCTGGAGCGAATTTTACTTCTTCGACCGACCTTTCAGGCTTTCATTCCTTCGCTACGCTTCGGAACGCTTCGCGGCCTTACAGCTCGGGCTAGGCTTTTTTTATAAGGCAAAAAATTTCGCTTCTTACGTCATTTCATTTTATATTTTGAATTTTTTTAGTATTTTTTTTCTAGCAAGTTATATTTTCGCCAAAAACATCATAAAGTGCTTTTATCGCATTTCTTACACAATCCGGGCATTCACACAAAACTTTTTTTGTTTCAAGACCTTTTAAATCTTTGCAAATTGTAGCACCGCAACTTTCCTGAAATTTTTTAACAATTTCTTTAGAATAACGCGCGCTTCCCATTCCGTCAGTAAAAATTCCTGCAAGCATAACAGCACCTGTCAAAGCACCGCAAGTGCTTTCCATGCAGCCCATTCCTGCAGCAAATCCAGAAGTCATTTTCATAAGAAAATCATCTTGAATGTTCAGTTTATCTTCAAAAACTTTAAGAACTGCCTGAGTACAATTTGCCTTTCCGCAGGCTTTTAAGGACGCAGCAGTTTCAATTCTTTCTTCTTTTGTCATAAAATCTCCATAAAAAAGATTGCCTTTTCTTTCGTTAACTCTAATATTAAGCAATATAATCGCCTTCGACAAACTAAAACGCTAAAAACACCGTAAAATTTCAAACACTGCACAAAAACACAAAGCAATGCTATGATAAGAAAAAAAATTTTCTAAGGCAAAAAATATGAAAAAAAGCGACTTAATTTTAATTACAGATATGCAAAATGTTTACAAGAAAGGCGGAAAATGGGAATGTCTTGACACAGAAGGTGCCGCTAAAAACATAAATCAAATTCTTGCTAGTGGAATGGAGAACGTAATTTTTACAAGATTTATTGCAAATAAAGAAAATCCTTTTGGCTGCTGGAAAGATTAC
>CAVCIJ010000185.1:0-2602 GCA_963601995.1 bacterium
ATTTTCACCTGCAACAGAGCCGTCCTCTTTGTAAGAAGAAAGATTTTTTAAATCACGATGCCAGGAATTTAAAAAATCATCAAAAAACTGGCTGCCGCCTTCAGAAGTAATAAGTTTTATCGCAATTGAATCAATCTTAGAATCGTCAAGATATCTTCCTACAACAACACCATTTCTTACAACTTCATTTATTGAATAGAACGGAGAAGGAATTGTTAAATCAGATTCACTGAGCAAATTGCGGTAAGAAGAGTCTTTGGAATTTTTACCGCGTGCATATTTTGTAAATTCAGCAGAAAGATTTTCACACTCAAAAGCAACATTTTCAAGATCAAGTTCACGACGATTTTTTTCAACATTAAGAGTCATTTCAACATCATCTTTAGAAAGAGGAATGTACTAAATTCTGCTTTTTGTATTTTTATCAAGATTATTTAAATTCCATGCAGCAAATTTTTTATCAACAGGACTTTCTTTAAAATCACTTCCGGCGGTTCTGTAATGAAGCGTTCCATCCATCATCAAAAGCTGCTCACCTGCAAGACCTGCAACGCGCTTAACAAGAGGATCAGCTTTTAAATCTCCATTTTCATCACGATTAGTTTTTAAAAGCGTAAAACTGCACATATAAGCAAACTGACTTAAAAAAGTTTTTACTTCGCTTTTTCTATCATCTGTGTAATGCGGATTTCTAAAAACTACAATGTCGCCTTTTTTATAATCTTGAATGTACGGAAGCCCAACATCACTGAGAGGAAATTTTGGACCGGCAAGAGTTTTTGGTACAACAACCCTGTCTTTTATAAGAAATGCCGGAACCATACTTTCTGAAGGAATTTCGTAAAGCTGAAATAAAAAAATATTCAGCAGCATAATTATAAAAACTGCCTGAATCAAAGCGTCAATCCATTCAGCAAGTTCGTAAAAAATTCTTAAAATTCCTTTTGGTTTTCTAAGAGGATGTTCTTTGTGAAAAGAAGTCCATTCCGGACAGAGTTTAAAAACTCTTTTGTCAGCAAGAAAATGACCAATTACAAAAGAAAGCACCGTGATTAAAATCCAAGTCAGAGCACCGGCAAAATCAAGTGCAAACGGCATTCCAGATTTTCCTGCACGCTGAATAAGCCACGTACTTATAAAAACAAAGGGTTCATACTGATAAAATCGCCTGATTGCAGCAATGTGCGCCACACTTTTTTTCTTACAAAGTTCTCTATATGTAAAAAAATAAAGGCAAACTGAAAAAGCAGCGGCAATCGGAAATGCAAGAAGTGAAATGTCAGCATGAAAAGAAAGGCTCAGCAAAGAAAAAACTGCCGTAAGAACCAGATTTATTACTAAATAAGCTTGTAATTTTTTCATAGCGGGCATTATAGCAAGATTTTGAAACTAATACTATACTTTTTATATGTACGAAAATTTACTAAACAATCTGAATATCATTGAAAAAAATGAAGCACTTGAAATGCTTGGCGGAGAAGAAGATCTTTTAATTGAACTTTTAAATTCATTTTTGAATGACAAAAAATTTGATTTAGAAAATCTCAAAAAACTTGAAAAAACAAATCCGCAGGAAGCAGCAGGTTACGTTCACTATTTTAAAGGAGCTGCAAGACAACTTTGCATGAAAAGACTTGCCCTTACCGGCCAGACTTTAGAAGACATTTTGAGATGCAAGGCAGACGGTGATATAAATGAATTGAACGCCTTGTTTTTTCTGGAATATAACAAAGCTTTTGATGAAGTAAAAAAACTCTTTTGAAAAAAAAAAATCTAAAAGTCAGCAAAAAGTTATTTTTCAAGCAGAAATGCTTTTTTAAAATTTTCTGCAATAATTTTTGAAAATTCATCAAAATTTTTTTTCTGTAAAGCGGCAGCTTTTTTGTAAATTTCAAGAATTGACTTTTCGCTTCCGTAAGACTCACCTTGAAGATGCATAAACGGCGAATCTGTTTCCAAAAGAAGAGTTTTTTGCGGAAGAGAAATAAAATTTATTTCATATTTTTGAGATGAACGCAGAAGATTTTTTCCAAAAGAAAAATATGCATTCACATTATTTTTTAAGATAAAATCTGCCTCATTTTTTCCATAAGAAAATCCATGAAAAATTACAGACTGAATTTTAGCAAGCTCCTTTATGTGCTTAAAAATGTATTCTATTCCGCGTCGATTATGAATTACAATCGGAACACAATATTTTTGTGCAAGAGCAAGACTTATCAAAAAAAACTTTTCCTGCTCAGTAATATTCATTTTGTCATCTAAAGTGTACAAATCAAAGCCACATTCTCCAATTGCACAAATTTCCTTTTTTTGCAGAAGATTTTCTAAAAAAACAGCATTTTGAACACAAAGACTTTTTTCTTTTTTTTGAGGATGAAGACCAAATGACAAAAGAATTTTTATGTTCTTATATTTTTCTTCAAGTTCGGATTTTACTTTTTTTTGAATTTCGTATTCTTCAAGATTATGAGCACACGAAGAAAGTTCAAATTCAAGTCCCATAAAATCAGAAAAAAGAGAACTGTATGGATTTTTTTGAAATTTAACTAAATCCGCAAGATGAAGATGAGAGTCAGCAAGAATCATATAAAACTAAAAC
>CAVCIJ010000186.1:0-4263 GCA_963601995.1 bacterium
GTTCAACTCTTTACATTCCTGAAGGTGCTTCGAGAATGCTTTGCGAAACCTGCCTTGAAGATTATGCACTTGGCTTAAAGGAAATAAGCAGGGCTCTTTCTTTTAGAATCACGCTTACTGAAAACGGCGGAGTTGATGATTGCGAAATTTTTAAGACAATTGTTGACGTAAAAAGAATGACTTACTCTGAGGCAGAAAAGCAAAAAGACAGCGATGAATTAAAACCTCTTTTTGAAATTGCAAGAAAAAATATTGAAAGACGGAATAAGGCTGGAGCAGTTCAAATCTCTATGCCCGAAGTTCATATTTTTTTGGACAGCGAAAAAAAAGTTTCGATAGAAAATGTTGAGCATTACGAGAGCAATGATATGATTCGCGAAATGATGCTTTTAGCCGGTGAGGGTGCTGCAAAATTTGCATTCAAAAACAAAATTCCCTTTCCATTTGTAAGCCAGGATGCACCTGATCTTCCTTCAGAAATTCCTGATGGACTTGCTGGACAGTTTCGCTTAAGAAAATGTATGAAGCGGCGTTCTGTGGGTGTAACTCCGGGAATGCATTGTGGACTTGGTTTGACTATGTATTCTCAGGTAACAAGTCCTCTTCGCCGTTACAGTGATTTAATTGCACACGAGCAGATTAGGGCTTTTTTAGATAAGCGTAATCTTATGGATAAGGATACGATGCTTTTGAAGGTGAGTGCAGGAGATGCAAGTGCGGTTGCTGCAAAAAAAGCTGAGCGAAAAAGTAATTTGCACTGGACTTTAGTTTATCTTCTTCAGAATCCTGATTGGACCGGCGAGGCAGTTTGTGTGGATAAAAGTCAAAAGATTCCGCTTTTTTCAATTCCGTCGCTTGCTGCAGAAACTTATATGCTTCCGCCAAAGGAAATGGCACTGAATGAAAAAATTATGGTTAAGGCTTCAAATATAAATATTCCTGAACTTACGGTTGACTACGTTCCGCTTTGATTTTTTTTGATTACAGAAAATTCTCTTGTTAGCATTTAAGCTGACTTACTGATAAAATTTTTTGTTTAAGAGAAAGTCTTTTTGTTAACACGAGAATTTTTTGTAAAGAAGCAGTTTTTTTTGTAAATACAGCCTTTTATTGTTTGATTTTGGGCGTTAAGAAAATAAAAACTTACTAAGAGATTGCGGAGTTAAAAAAAAATTAAAATTTTCTGCAAAAATTTAATCCGGCTCCGTTAAGAGAAATTTGAATTTCTGATGAATCTTTTTGTTCTGAATTAAATTTCTGGTGCAGAACAGGAACTAAAATTCCGCTTGCACTTCCAATCAATGCTCCTGCAATCACGTCGCTTAAAAAGTGATTTCCGCTCATCATTCTGCAGACTGCAGTTCCGCTTGCTAAGAGAGTACTTCCTGAAATTACTGCCCACTTTAGATTTGAGTCTTTAAAGTAAACTGAAAAAACGTAACTTGCAAAACTGGCACCGGCAAAGGCGTAGGTTGTGTGTCCTGAAGGAAATGAATTGTTCCAGTCGCCTTCTTGAACTTCTTCAGCAGGATAATTTTCAAAGTACATATAAGGACGCGGGCGGTTTACAAAAATTTTAAGAGCTTCCTTTGTTCCATGAGCGAATAAAATTGTCTGTGCATACATTACAGCGATTGTGAGATACTGTGATGGTGAAACTGCAAGATTTGCTGCCGGAAGCAAAAGAGATGCTGTGCAAAGAACAGTTCCAAGATTGTCCAGATTGTTTGAGTATGGATTCATAAAAATTCTGTCAAATGAATTTACGCTGCCCTTATCTAAAATATTTCCGTCAAAATTTGTTTGATTGAACTGAATTATATCGTCAAGTAAAAAATCTGTGGCACAAAGAATAGCTCCGCTTCCAAGCAAAATCGAATCTTTTACGAGGCTGAGTGTAAATGGAGATGATTCCTGCGCACCTAAAGAAAATGTTCTGAATGCAAGAAAAAAAGTAAGAGCTGCTTTTAATAAAATCTTTTTTATTATTTTCATAAAGCGAAATTGTAATTGATGATTGATTGAATTTCAATTGATAAAAAAATCACTTTAAAAAATCAGCAGAAAAAAAATCTTGATTGTAAGAGATGTGCTAAATTTGTATAATTTTTAACTATGATAGTTATGAAATTTGGTGGCTCTTCAGTAGCCAATGCAGACAGAATCAGGCACGTTGCCAGTATTATTGAGGCTTATAAAAATGAAAGGCCTGCGGTTGTTTTGAGTGCGATGGGTGATACAACTGACCATCTTCTTGAGGCTGCGGATCTTGCGGTTAAGGGAAAGGTTGATATTGAAAAAATTGAATCTCTTCATCTTGAAAGCGCCCGCGAACTTGGAGTTGATGTTCCTGCAATAAAAGAGCTTTTATCTGAACTTAAAACTTTGCTTACCGGAATAAGTATGCTTCACGAACTTACAAAGCGCACCCGCGATTATTTGGTTTCGTTTGGTGAAAGAATGAGTGTTAGAATGATGGCAGCTTATTTGAATAAAAACGGAATTCCAGCAAAATTTTATGATGCGTGGGATATTGGTTTTGTAAGCGATTCAAATTATATGAGTGCTGAACTTCTTGATGAGGTCTGGCAGAATATTCCGAATTATTTAAATTCTTACAAAAACGGCATTCAGAATGAAATTCCTATTGTTACTGGATTTATTGCAAAGGATAAAAACTCGATTATTACAACTTTAGGACGTGGCGGTTCTGATCTTTCTGCAACTATGATTGGTGCTGCTATGAATGCTGTTGAAATTCAAACCTGGAAAGATGTTGACGGAATTATGACAGCGGATCCGCGTGTTGTAAAAGATGCACGTCTTGTTCCCGAAGTTACCTACGAGGAAGCTCAGGAACTTGCTATGTTTGGTGCTCAGGTTTTGCATCCTCGTTCAATGATTCCCTGTCGTAAAAGCGGAACTCCTGTTCGCGTAAAAAATTCTTACAATATAAAATCGCCTGGTTCAATCATTGTAGAAAAGCACAGTACAAATCGTCCTTTAGTTACGGCAATTACAAGCGTAAAAAATGTTAGTTTAATCGATATTGAATCAAACAGAATGTTTGGAGCCTGCGGATTTTTAGCTCACGTTTTTAATCAGTTTTTAAAGTGGAATATAAGCGTGGATGTTATTGCAACTTCGGAAGTTTCTGTTTCGCTTACGGTAAACGGCAAAACTGATCTTTCGGGGCTGATTGAAGATTTGCAGAGGGCTTCCGACGTAAATGTAAAAAAAGAAAAGGCGATTATTACAATCATCTGTGATGCGGGCCGTTCAAGCGGAATTTTAAGCAAGGCATTCAGTGCTTTAGAAAAAGAAGGCATAAATGTTCAGATGATTTCTCAAGGTGCTTCAAAAGTAAATATCAGTATGATTGTAGATAATAATCAGGCTGATAAAACCGTGCAGGTTTTGCATTCTGCACTTTTTGATTAAAAGGATTTACTGATAAGTTCAGGGTGTCTGATAAAATTCTTTTTCGATTCTTTCTTACCAGATGCCTGCGGGGGTTAATTCGTTGATATAAAACGAAAGAAAACTGATACTTGTGCTTAAAAAAATATAAATTTATTTAGAAAATCCAAAAGAGGTAAAAAAAATGAAAATTGCTTTGGTTGGCTACGGAAAAATGGGACATATGCTTGAAAGTACGGCGTTGTCTTTTGGAAATGAAGTTGTTGCTGCTATTGACGTGTTTTCTCCTGATGCTACAGTAAAAATCAAGCCTGGCGATAAAAATGCACTTTCTGAGGCAGTAATAAAAAGCGGTGCTGAAGGTGTAATTGAATTTACTCATCCAAGTTCTGTAATGGAAAATATAGAGGCTCTTTTGCCAACAAAAATTCCTTTAGTTGTGGGAACAACTGGCTGGAACGACAGGCATGCAGAAGTTGCTGAACTTGCTTCAAAATGCGGCGGTACAATTATGACAAGTGCCAATTTTTCTATTGGCGTAAATATCTTTTACAAAATAGTTGAAAATGCTGCAAAACTCATAAATCAATTTGATGAATATGATGCTGCAATCTGGGAAATGCATCACAATCAGAAGGCTGATTCTCCAAGCGGAACTGCACTTGATGTTGCAAACCATCTTTTGAAGGAATTTACGCGCAAAAATCAGATCGTAACAGATGCTTTCCATTCAAAACCACAGCCGAATCAACTTCACGTTTCTTCTACACGCTGCGGTTCAGTTCCGGGTACGCATAAAGTTTATTTTGACAGTGCAGCCGACACTATCGAACTTACTCACAC
>CAVCIJ010000187.1:0-8431 GCA_963601995.1 bacterium
GTGGGGCGTTATAAACACAACACACATACTGTTTATTGGAGCGGGAGCATTCAGCGTTTCTGCCCCAAGCGATTTGATTCCAGAACTTCAGGGACGTTTTCCTTTACGCGTAGAACTTGAAGCACTTACAAAAGCTGATTTTAAGCGCATTCTTACTGAACCAAAAAATGCCCTTATCAAGCAGTACGAAGCACTTTTGGCAACAGAAGGCGTAACTTTAAGTTTTGACGATGAAGCAATCGACAGAATGGCAGAAGTTGCAGAAGAAGTTAATTCTCAGTCAGAAAATATTGGAGCACGACGCCTGCATACGATTATGGAAACAATTCTTGAAGACCTAAGTTTTAATGCCGACACAAAAAAAGGCGAAACTGTTGTTATAACAAAAGATTATGTTAATGAAAAACTCAAGGGAATAGTTCAGAATCAGGATTTGCAGCGCTACATTTTGTAAAAGCAAATTTTTAAGAAATTTCTGGAGCGGATTTTTTTTACTTGCGGCTGCCTTCCGCGGTTCCGCTTTCGCTCCAGTTTTTTCAAAACCTTTGCCGCTCCACGCAGGGCTAGGCTTTTTTACCGCCGGAAAATAAAATTTATTTTTATAAAAATCTTCTTTCGATTATAAGCAAAAATCAAAATCATAAAAAAAATTAGTCTAAACAAAATCTAAAACTTTCCGAAATTAAAATTATGGGAATGAATAGTTTTGTAAATAATGTAGATCTTTTGCATCGCGCTCTTGACGTGCAGTCTCTTCGTTATCAGGTTACGGCAAATAATATTGCAAACAGTGAAGTTTCTAATTACAAAAGACAGCAGGTAAATTTTGAAAGCGA
The DNA here is from genome assembly GCA_963601995.1 of bacterium. Classification (GTDB taxonomy): domain Bacteria; phylum Spirochaetota; class Spirochaetia; order Treponematales; family Treponemataceae; genus Treponema_D. The sequence goes on from CAVCIJ010000187.1 coordinate 837, forward strand.
ATTGAAACGCGCCTATGAATCAATAGAAAACGAGCATAATTCGTTTAAAATGCAAACTTCTGATTTCCGTCACATTCAAAGCTCAGTTCCAAAGGACTGGAGAAGCGTAGAACCACGCCGTACAACTGACTGGTATTCAACAGGCAAGGCAAACGGAAACAATGTTGATGCCGAAGAAGAAGCTATGAACATTGTTCAAATTCAAATGCAGTACAGACTTTTAACCCAACTTGAGAATTTTGAATTTTCTCAGATGAATACTGCAATGAAAAGCATAAGGTAATTTTCTAAAAACAGCAGATTTTTTTCTTACTTGAATTTTTCTGGAGGATAAAATGGGACTTTTTACAAGCATAAATATTGCAGCAACAGGAATGAGCGTAGAACGCCTTAGAACTGACGTTATAAGTAACAATATTGCGAATGCAACAACAACAAGAACTAGTGACGGCGGCCCGTTTAGAAAACAGTCTGTTATAATAGAGCCTGTTGCATCAGAAAATCCTGTGTGGAAAAGTCCATTTGTAAGCGAAAGTCAGGATAATGGACCTGGAAAAGGAGTGCGTGTCCGCGAAATTGTAAGCGATACAAGTCAGGGACGAATGGTTTACGATCCTGATCATCCTGATGCAATTCAGTCCGGTCCTAACAAAGGTTATGTTGAGTATCCTAATGTTAATATTGTGAACGAAATGGTCAATATGATTTCTGCAAACCGGGCTTACGAAGCCAATGCAAGCGTAATACAGGGAAGCAAGGAAATGTTCAGTTCTGCACTGGAAATTGGTGCAAGATAGTGCTAGTATAAAAATGAGCTGCTTCTAAAAATTGCAGTTTTTAGAGGTTCTCAAAATAAAAATTTGCTGATTTTGAGCAGAAATTAGGGAGAAATAAAAGTATGGAATTTTCTTTTGGAAGCCTTGAACTTAACAGAACAAATCCTTCCCATATTGGAAATTCTCCTATTGTTCAGCAGAATTTTAAAATCAGCCAGAACGGAAAAATCATTCCACTTGAACCTTTAAATAAAGACATTCACGCTGCCGAAGTAAACGGAGCGTCAAAGTCAAAATTTGAGTCATATCTTCTTGATGCCGTAAATCAGGTAAACGGTCAGCAGGTTGAAGTTTCTGAACTGCAAAAAAAAGTTATTACAGATCCAGACAGTGTTGATATTCACGACGTTACAACCGCAATGGCAAAGGCAAGAATGTCACTTGATTTGGCGCAGACTGTAATAGAGCGTCTTGTAAGCGGCTGGAACGAAATTTCTCAGAATAGATAAAATTCTTTTGCCTGTAAAAAGACAGAAATCAAAATTATTTTTTATAAAATTCAATTCTACTTTTCAAATTTATCTTATGATGTTATAATTTTCTGTGCGTGTAAAATTTTGGATTTTATGTTGTATTGGTGGGAATCGCAAAAAATTCAAAAAATCATAAGGAAATATCTAACCTTTTTTAAAATCGCAATAATTAAAAATATTTTTTTAGGAATTCCTTTAAAATAAAGCTCTGAAAATTCGTTCTGGAGGGGATGATGAACGAATGGTTTAAAAAACTGTTTGAAAATATAAAAAGTAAATGGCAGGCATGGAAGCCTCTTCAAAAAGGTATTGCTATTGGAATTGTAGTTATTGTTGTTGTAGCCATAATTCTTGCGGCCACTCTTTCTTCTAAAAAAACAACTGTAAGACTCTTTGATTTTCCTGTTACTGATCAAAAAGAATCTGATGATATTATTCTCCGTCTTAACAAGGACAATGTGTGGGCGGAAAAGGATTCTAACAACTATATTATCGTTGAAAACCAGGAGATTGCTAAGCGTTACCGTTCTCAGCTTATTGCGGAAGGACTTGAACCTTCAAAAGCCAACGCTTATTCGCTTTTTGACGTTACAAGGTGGACTAGAAGCGATTTTGATGATGATGTCAACTGGAAACGCTCTATGGAAGCGGCGTTAAAAGAGCATCTTGAAAATCTTGATGGAATACGCAAAGCCGATGTTATGCTGACTCTTCCAAAAGATTCGATTTTTGCGGAGCAGCAGAAGCCTGTTACAGCCAGTGTTACTTTATTTGCTCAGCCAGGTCGCGATATTCTTCAGGACAGAAAGCAGATTCAGGCAATTCAGAATTTAATCCGTACAAGTGTTGAAGGACTTACTGATGAAAATATTGCGATTATTGACGGCTCAACTACCAAACTCATAAATAATTTTGAGGGTATGGAAGATGCTGACCGTGTTAATTACATAAGAAATCAGTTTGAAAAAGTAAAATTTAAACTTGACTCTGAGTATTCAAGCCGTGTTTACGAAAAGCTTAAGCCTATTTATGGAGACAGAATTCAGAATGCAAATGCTGATGTTTCTGTTGATATGGACGAGAGAAATTATACTGAAAGAGAATATAAAGGAATTACAATTGTTCCTGATAATCCAAACACTCCGTATGATGACTCTAAAGTTGTGGAAAGTCTGGTGCTTTCTGAGGAAACTGTGTCAAAGTCATATACGGGCACAGGCTATAATCCTGAAGGTCCTGCCGGAGTTGAGGGACAAAATCCTCCTGTTTATTCAGATATGAGCAATGTGATTGGAAAAACAGAGGAAAACGGCGTAAAAAGAAATTACGCCCTTAACGAAAAACAAATTGTGGGCGTTGAACAGCCTAAAATCACTAGAATTACAGTTTCTGTAGGAATTTTAAGTTACTGGACTATTGATCGCGATGAAAAAGGTGCTTACAAAATAAAAGAAGATGGTTCTGATTTTGTGCGTACTGAGCATCAAATTTCTGAAACTGACCGCACTAGAATTGTTCGCCTGGTGGAGGGAGCAATCGGTGCTGACCCTAACCGTAGAGATAATGTTGTTGTAGAAAGTATTCATTACGAACCTTACGAGCAGTGGCAAAAAGAATTTGATGATTATCTGAAAAAAGAACAGCGAAAAAAGACAGTTTTGTTCAGTATAATAGGCGTGGCTATTGTTCTTGTTGCCTTTATTCTGTTCCGTCTTATCAGCCGCGAAATTGAACGCCGCCGCCGTCTTCGTGAAGAAGAACTTCTTAGAAAGCAGCAGGCTGAACGCGAACAGGCACTTTGGAATGCTAAAAATGACGGAATTGAAGTTACAATGTCTGTTGAAGAAAGGAAGCGTGCTGAACTTCAGGAAAATGCTGTTGCAATGGCAAAAGAACACCCTGAAGATGTTGCAATGCTTATCCGCACCTGGCTTATGGAAGAATAGTGGAGCAGCGTATGAAAAGCCAAAACTACAATATGCAGTCACTTTCTTTTACAGGCCCTCAAAAAGCGGCAGTTCTGCTTGGAGAAATGGATTCTTCTTTTTGCGAATATCTTAAAGAAAAACTCAGCAAAAAAGAGTTTTCTAAACTTGCACGGGAATTCCGCAAACTCGGTTCTAAATACAATCCGGCAAATCTTTTTGAAGTAAACAGAGAACTTTTTGTTCTTGAGGAAGCAAAAAAATTCGGTCTTAAACGCGGAATTTATAAAGAAGTTCCTCACTATGTAAAAACAACTCAAGATGATAACAATGGTTTTGCCGATATTGTAAAAAATAATCCAAATGCAATTGCCGGCATTTTAAGTAAGTGGATGAGAGAGGATTAGTATGGCTGAAGAAATGGTTGATTTAAAACCTGGCGTAAAATCAGGCAAAAATAAAAAAGGTGCCAAGGATTATAAAAATTTAACTGGCCGTCAAAAAGCTGCTATCTTTCTTGTTGCCTTAGGTTCTGACGTTTCTGCGGAAGTAATGAAGCATTTGCGCGAGGATGAAGTTGAGACTTTAACTTTTGAAATTGCACGTCTTGATACAATTGATGCGGATTTTAAGGATCAGGTTCTTGAAGAATTCCAGGAACTTATGCAGGCGCAGAATTTTATTACAACTGGTGGTATAGATTTTGCGCGTGACCTGCTTGAAAAATCTTTGGGAAGCCAAAAAGCTATCGATATTATTAACAGGCTTACTTCAAGTCTGCAAGTGCGTCCCTTTGATTTTATCCGCCGGACAGATCCAACGCATTTGCTTAACTTTGTTCAGCAGGAATATCCGCAGACAATCGCTTTGATTCTTGCATATCTTGAGCCTCAAAAAGCTGCCACAATTCTTCAGAATTTGCCTCAGGAAATTCAGCCTGAAGTTTCAAGACGTCTTGCTACAATGGATCGCACTTCTCCTGAAGTTCTTCGTGAAGTTGAACGCGTTCTTGAGAAAAAACTTTCTACTTTGTCTAGCGAAGATTACACTGCTGCCGGTGGTGTTGATTCGATTGTTGAAATTCTTAACCTTGTTGATCGTTCTTCTGAAAAAGCGATTATTGAAACTCTTGAAGAAGAAGATCCTGAACTTGCAGAAGATATCAAAAAGCGAATGTTCGTTTTCGAAGATATTGTTATGCTCGACGACAGGGCAATTCAAAAAGTTCTGCGTGAAGTTGATACTCAGGAACTTGCAAAGGCTCTAAAAAGCGTTGATACTGAAGTTCAGGATAAAATCTTCCGCAATATGTCAAAACGTGCTGCTAGTATGTTAAAAGAAGAAATGGAATATATGGGACCTGTAAGACTTAAGGATGTTGAGGAAAGTCAGCAGAAAATTGTTAGCGTAATTCGCCGTCTTGAAGATAGTGGAGAAATTGTTATTGCGCGTTCTGGCGATGACGAAATGGTTTCATAACAAAAGTTTCAAAATTAAGCTGAGTTTTGAAAATAACTAAAAAATAAAAGGTTTTACTGTTTATGGCGCAAAGTGTTTTTAGATCCGACGAAATTAAAAGAACTGACGGAACTATGCTTTTAAAGCTTACAAAGGACTTTTCTCCAAAAGTTGAAGAAGTGGAGGAAAAAGTTCCTGAATATACTGGTCCTACTGCAGATGACTTGCGCAGAGAGGCTGAGGAATTTAAAAAACAGTGGGAGACCGAAAAAGAGCAGATGCTAAGCAAGGCTCAGGCGCAGGCTGATGAAATTGTAAAAAATGCAGAAGATGCAGCTTTTGCTCAGGTTAAGCATCAAAGTGATCAGGCTCAGATTATAAAAACTAATGCACAAAAAGAAGCAGAAGATATTATTGCAAAGGCCAGGACTGAGTCAGAAGAAATTATAAAGAAAGCACATGAAACTGAACAGGAAATTTTTAACAGGGCAAATCATGACGGTTATGAAAAAGGTCATGAAGAAGGCTATCAGTTTGGTAACGAGGAAGCAAAACGCCTTGTAGAAAGAGTTCATAAAATGATTGAAGCTGTCCAGAGTAAAAGACAGGAAATTCTTGACGGAACAGAGCAGCAGATTATAAGTCTGGTAATTTTGATTTCAAGAAAAGTTGTAAAAATTATGAGTGAAAATCAAAAGTCAGTTATTATGGCGAATGTTGTTCAGGCATTAAAAAAAGTAAAGGGACATGGAAGCGTTACTTTGCGCGTTAATTTTGATGATGTAAAGCTTACAACCGAACATATAAGTGATTTTATAAAGCAGGTTGAAAATATAAAAAACATATATGTTGTGGAAGACAGTTCTGTAGAAAAGGGCGGCTGTATTGTGGAAACTGATTTTGGTGCTATTGATGCAAGAATTGCAAGTCAGCTCAGTGAACTCGAAACTCAGATTTTAAATATTGCACCTATAAAAACTGTTAGTAAATCTGATGTTATAAATCCGGACGCGTAATTTTTTAAGGTTTTTATGGAAGCGTTTTTTGATAAATATATTCGTGCTGTTGAACGCGTGGATACAATCAAGTACACAGGAAAAATCACTTCGGTAAGAGGCTCTTTGATTGAAAGTGAAGGACCTCATAGTGTAATTGGCGAACTTTGCACAATTCATATTGATAGTACAAAATCAAAGGTTCTTGCAGAAGTTGTGGGCTTGAGCGACAAAACTGTAAAACTTATGGCCTACGATTCAACTGAAGGAATTCAGGTTGGTGATATTGTTGTAGCTAGCGGAAGAATGCTTGAAGTTCCTGTTGGAAAAAAATTGCTTGGGCGCGTTCTTGATGCCACCGCTCATCCTTGTGATGGAAAAGGCGATTTGGCTGCTGAAGATTTTTATCCGGCTATTGCTAAAGTTCCGGATCCTTTAAGTAAAAAAATGATTGAAAAGCGCATTGTTACCGGAATACGCGCGATTGACGGTTTGCTTACAGTTGGAAAGGGACAGCGTCTTGGAATTTTTGCAGGTTCTGGAGTTGGAAAAAGTACACTTACTTCGATGATTGCACGAAATACAAATGCTGATATAAATGTAATCGGGTTGATTGGAGAGCGAGGAAGGGAAATCCTTGAATTTCTTATTAGAGATTTGGGCGAGGAAGGATTAAAACGTTCAGTCATTGTTTATGCATCCGGTGATCAAACTCCAATTGCGAAAATCAGGGCAGCTTATATTTCTACAGCGATTGCTGAGTATTTTAGAGATCAGGGAAAAGACGTTATGCTGATAATGGATAGTGTAACGCGGTTTTGCCAGGCTCAGCGTGATATTGGCACCTTAAACGGAGAACCACCTCAGCGGCGCGGTTTTCCTGCAAGTGCGTTTACCTTAACTCAGCAGCTTCTTGAGCGTACTGGAACAAATGACAAGGGATCTATTACGGCCTTTTACACGGTTCTTGTTGACGGCGGAGATTTTGACGAGCCTGTAAGCGATACTGTGCGCGGCGTTTTGGACGGACACGTTATTTTAAGTCGGGAACTTTTTGCCCATCAGCATTTTCCTGCAATTGATATACTTAACAGCGTAAGCCGTTTAATTAATCGCGTAAATGGTACTTGTACAAAAAAAGCGATTCAGCGGGTAAAGCAGTGGATGAGCACTTATCAGTCGCAGGAAGATATGATTATTACAGGAATGTATCAGCGCGGAAATTCCGTTGAAATTGACGATGCAATTGAGCACCATCAGGCGATTGAAGATTTTCTTTGCCAGGACATTTACGAAGTTTCTACAATCAGCGATACTTTAAAAAAACTTTCTGAGTTGAGTGGAATTGAAATTCCAGAATCAGAATATGATGAAAATCCGAACAAAGACTAAGGTGCAAATCAAAAATTTAAAAATAAAATTTGTGTGTAATTTGTAAATTTTTTATTTAGTGGATTTTACTTAAGATGAAGAAATTTGAATTTTCTATGCAAAAAATTCTTGACTTAAGAGAATTTGAGCAGCATCAGGCAGAAGCTGAACTTGGAAGAGCAAATGCAGAAGTTACGAAAATTCAAAATTCCTTAAAAGAACTTGCAAATCAAAAAATTTCAGCAGCCCGTGAATGTGACAGTCTTTCTTCTGATTTTTACGCAAAGGCTCAGTGTCAGCTTTACATAAGTTTTCTTAATCAAAAACAGGAAGAACTTTTGCAGGAACTGGCTCAGGCTCAGCTGCTTGCTGATGAAAAGCGTAAAATTGTTGGCGAGGCAATGAAAAAAGTAAAAGTTCTTGAAAAACTTAAGGAATCAAAATTTAAAAAGTGGAAAAAAGAAACTGAAAAAGAAGAAGAACTTGCCGCAGAAGATATTTCTGCAAGTATGCTTTCTTACAAAAATTAAGGGAATT
>CAVCIJ010000188.1:0-11102 GCA_963601995.1 bacterium
GACCCCATGGCGGTGCGCTCGAGCTACTCCGAGAGCAAGCGTATGTGCGAGAATCTTTGTGCCTGTTTTGCCTCTGAATATGGGCTGAATGTAAAGTCAATACGTCTTACGCAGACTTTTGGACCTGGAATTTCTTACAATGATACAAGAGTTGCCGCGTATTTTGCCCGATGCGTGATTGAAAATCAGAATATTGTTCTGAAAACCGAAGGAAAAACAAAGCGTCCAGTCCTATACACTCGTGACGCATTGAGTGCTATTTTAACAGTCCTGAAAAACGGCGAAAAAGGCGAGTGCTACACGGCGGCGAATCCTGAAACTTTTGTAACGATAAAAGAAACTGCCCAGATGATTGCCGAGAAAATCACCGGCGGAAAAATAAAAGTGTTAGTTGACATAGAAAATCCAGCCGAGTATGCTCCCAACCTCAACCTCAACCTCAATATCGATAGATTGTCAAGCCTTGGTTGGAAGCCTAGTGTTGGTTTGGAAGCAGCGTATCGAAGAATGATAGAAGAGATGAGAGGCGAAAAATGACTGTAAAGAGCGTTATAAAATTCTGTGTTTTTCAGTGTTTTAAAATATTTCCTGTAAAAAGAAACCGTATTATGTTCATTTCCTATGAGGGAAAAGAATTTTCATGCAATCCGCACGCAATGTATGAATATTTGAAATCACTTGATGAAAGTTTTGAATTTGTTTGGGCAATCAATGATTTTTCAAAGATTCCGTCTGATGAAAAAGTTATAAAAGTAAAAACCAGTAACTATATAAAATATTGGTTTTATCAGAGTACTTCAAAATACATTTTTAAGAACTGGGGATTTGATTCATCATGGAAAAGAAAAGATTCTGTTTGGATTGCTACTTGGCATGGTGGTGGTGCTTTCAAAAAAATCAACTGGAAAGAAAATATGACAGCAAAATTTGAAGCAGCCAAGAAAAAAAGTGCGGCTGTTACAGATATCTATGTTTCAAGTTCTAAGAAATTTACAGAAATTCAGTCTAAAGATGAATTTATTTCCGAGGAAAAATTTGTTCCGACTGGAATGCCACGAAATGACGCGTTTTTTGATTCTGAAAAAATAAAAAAAATGAAAGAACTTGGAAGAAAGTTTTTCGGTCTTTCAGATGATGATTTTGTTGTGCTTTACGCTCCGACTTACCGTGGGCTGGAAGAAACCCGAGAATACGATTTGAATTTTGATTTTGAATCTGCCTATAAACGATTTATAGAAATTAGCGGAAAAAAGGTAAAATTCTTGTTCCGTGCTCACCGTTCTATGCTGCATGATTTTTCGTTAGGCGAAGATTTTGTTATAGATGCTACAAGTTATCCTGATATGCAGGACTTGCTTTGTGCCGCTGATTTCTTGATAACAGATTATTCTTCTTCAATTTGGGACTACTCGCTTTTGAAAAAGCCTTGCCTGCTTTTTACTCCAGATTTGAAGAAATATCAAAATGACCGAGGCTTTTACACTCCGATTGAAAGCTGGCCGTATTATTTTTTTGAAACTAATGAAGACTTTATAAAAAATCTGACGCTAAAGGTTGATGAGGAAAAAATCGCACATTATCAAGAGCTTCTTGAAAGTTATGAAACAGGTCACGCCTGTGAAAAATTATGGAAAATTTGCAAAGAAAAATAAATCCAACAAAGGAGGTCACGCTTAAAAGATAAATTGATTTACAGAATATCTGCGAGTTTTGCAGATGTTTTGACAGTTCTTTGACATTTCTATTTTAGATTTTACTGCGGCGAAAATGAGATTTTGTGCTATACTGTAGTGGGCAATGTCTGTATATTTGTTGAAGGAGGTTCTATTATGCGCGTGCTTTCAAAAGAGTATCAGGAACATCTGAAAAAGAATGAAATTTACCAGTTTATTATGAACCATCCAAAACCAGATTTTAAGGAACTGGATAAAGAATGTTCAGATTTTGAAAAGTGGATTTCAAATGTACATAAAACAGAACGTTCAAAACTGAAGGAGATTTCTAAAAAGTGATTGTTGAATTTTCAGTTTTGGACACGGATGATTTTTCAATTGAGCATATTTTTGATTCTCTAGAGAACGAGTCCTTGATTGCTGATTTTTGTGCGTTGAATGGAGCGGAAGGGCTTGAAAATTACCTAAAAAATCAGGTTTCGTCAGATGAAAAAGACTTGAATTCAAGAACATATCTTGTAAAAGATAAAGTTTCGGGTGAGCTTGCGGCTTATTTTAGTTTATGGAGCGGTCTTATAACAATTCAGTCATTTCATGAAAATTTTGATACAATTCCTGCTGTGGAACTTTCCAATTTTGCGGTGAATAAGAACTATCGGAGCAATCACCCCGAAACGGAAAAAATAGGTGCGTTTATACTAAAACGTTTTATCATTCCTATTTGCCAGACAATGAGCAAATACATTGGAATAGCCTCTCTTTATATTTATGCTCTTCCCGATGAAAAATTGATTGAACATTACACAAAACTGGGCTTTACGCGGCTTCCAAAAAAACAAGAAAAATTCGTACAGAATCATGTAAAGCCAAAATATGATGAAGGCTGCGTGTTCATGTTCCAAAATCTTTAGAAGTCATCTTATTTAAAAATCAAAAATAGAAATTAAATAAAATAAATTATTCTTTTCAGTCTAAAAATATATGGCTGGAACAAATTTAAATTCAATTCTTAAAATAATCCAGCATTGTTGGTTCGGAAAAAATTCTATTCCAGAACTCGCCCAAAAATGTATTGCATCGTGGGAAAAAATTACTTTCTGATTATGAAATAAGAGAATGGAATGAAGAAAATTATAATGTTCATAAAATTCCGTATATGGAACAAGCATATGATGCAAAAAATACGCTTTTGTGTTCAGGAGATTTAAATGCCTAATACGCCAAAAATAAGCATAATTGTGCCGGTTTACAACGTTGAAAAATATATCCGCAGATGTTTAATATCTTTGCTAAAAAATTCAATAATCAATGATTGCGAAATTGTTATAGTTAATGACTTCTCTTCTGATAATTCTTTGTCAGTAATAAAAGATGTGTTAAATGAATTTGATAATCCTCAAAATGTGACGGTACACTCCCATGATTGTAATCGAGGAAGTTCAGCAGCACGTAATACAGCAATGCTCTGCACCCCCCCCCAACTCGGGAAATATATTGTTTGTGTGGACAGCGATGACTGGGTTGAAAGCGATTATTTAGAAAAACTTTATAAAATAGCAGAAGAAACTGATTCGGATATTGTTGGCTGTGATTATTACAGAGAATACAAAGATTATTCTGAAAAATGTGAAAATCCATTAAATAAAAATTCTAAAGTAGCATTAAAGGATATTGTTTCAGGTAAAACATTTGCGTTTTTGTGGATAAAACTTTTTAAGCGTGAGCTTTTTACAAAAAATAATATTACGTGGACAGAAGGTGTCGATGTAACAGAGGATGTTATTATTTGCTCACGGTTATTTTCTAAAGCAAAGAAGATTTCCTATATAAATGAACCTTTATATCATTATAATCTGCAAAACCAAGAAAGTTTAACAGCGAGTCTTAATGAAAAGAAAATTACTCAAATTATTACTGCTTGTGATTTGCTGGAAAAAGAATTAGCAAATGATTCTGAATATTTTGATGCTGTAAAACAAAGAAAAGCGTTTTCTAAAATATGGATTTTACGCTGTGCAGATAAATTAAAAGATGAATATTTTTTGCTATGGAACGAAGAAAAATTATATAAAGTTGCAGGTATTTCATTAAAAAGACGAATAATTCTTTTTTTATGTAACTGTGGTTTTGTAAAAACTGTAAAAAAGATTTTAAAGTTTTGTAAATAGAAAGAATTTTTGACTAAAGTTGCTTTTAGTGATATTTGTTCTTAAGAAGATAGGTCAACAATGGCATATACATATTTCATTTATATAAGCGTGCTGCTTTTAGGGGGAGGGCTGGCTTTTTGCGTTGAATTTTCAAAAAGAAAAGATTCTGAGATTGTATTGCGCTTTTTGCTTTTTATCGTATTTTTGTTGCCTGCAATTTTTAGATACGACATTGCAGCGGACTATTCAGAATATAAACGCATCTATGACAACGATTTGTTTTTTGGATATGCAGAACCTGGATTCAGTTTTATATGCTTAATCTTGAAGAAACTGGCACTTTCTTCATTTTGGATGTTTTTTACAATAGCGTTTATAACGTATTTTTCAATATGTTTTTTTATCAAAAAGAAGAACTTTTTTTTGTTCATTGTTTTTTATATTGCATATTATGGATATTTTAATACTTATGATCAGATAAGGCAGGCTTTGGCACTTCCTTTTATTGTATTTTCTTTTTATAAATGCGAAAAAAAACAATATATAAAAAGTCTTTGTTTTATTTTGTTTGCGAGCCTTTTCCATTTGTCCTCGTTGGTTTTCTTGATATTGATTCCTATTTGCTCAATAAAAATTAACAAAGCTTTTAGATACATTTTTGTAATAGCGATTTCGCTGTGTTTTTTAAGAATCGATATATCTAACCTGGTTTTTAAAGCCTATTACAATACAGGATTCAGATATTTAGGATTGCTTATAAATTCTCTGGAAAAAACATCTTCATTAGGCTTGGGATTGCTTTTAAAGCTTGTATATCCGCTTGGGTATATTTATTTTAACGAGCATAGCAAAAAAAATAATCCCGTATTGTATCGGAATGAAAATTTTTGTTTGCTTTATATTCTTATATCTTTTATGGTTCTGCGTTTTGATATTTTAAATCGTATTAGAGATGTCATTTGGGTAGGACTTTTGTTTTCTGTATCGAATATTCCTAAAAACAAGTATCGAAGAATTTTTATATATCTTTTTTGTTTTATAGGAATTATTCTCTATCTATATATGATAAATGTGAGTGTTCTGCCTGGTACTAAGCAGATTGCTCCTTATCGTTCTATTTTTGATTATTAAACATTTCTTTTCAAAACATTATGCAAAAAATTTCAATAATTCTTACAGACATTACAAAACGCGCAGGAACTGAACGTGCCGTTGTTAATCTTGCAAACATTCTTTGCGGATTGAAATACGAGGTTTATATTTTTAGCACAGATTCAATTTCTGGTTGTGCGCAATATGAATTAAATCCTAATGTAAAAATTTTTCATTTTGCTTTAAAAATTGCGGCTGCACAAGGATTTTCAAAGATTTTAGAGTATAAAAAACTAAAAGAAAAAATCATTGAAACTGTAAAAAAAGAAAATATTGATTGCGTTGTAGGAACTTATTCATTTTTTAACGCTTTGATTACAAAAATTCCTGATGTAAAAACTATTGGCTGTGAACATTTTAATTATTTTAGTGCTTCAAAATTGCATCGGCTTGTGAGGCGAATTTTTTATCCAAAACTCAATGCCGTTGTAGTTTTAACCGAACGTGACAAAGCTCATTATTCATTCTTAAAAAATTGTTTTGTAATTCCTAATTCTCTTTCATTTGAATCGACTGTAAAAGATAACTGGAGCGAAAAAGTTGTGCTTTCTATTGGTCGCTATACAAAGCAAAAGGGGTTTGATTTTCTTATAAAAGCATCTGCAAAATTAAAGAAAGACTTTCCTGACTGGAAGTTTAAAATTGTTGGAAGCGGCGAAGATGAAACCTTGCTAAAAAATCTTATTGCTGAATACCAGCTTGAAGATTATGTAAACTTGCTGCCACCCACGAAAAATGTTGTAGATTTGTATAAGTCTGCAAGCATTTATTGTATGTCTAGCCGTTGGGAAGGATTTCCCATGGTTTTGCTTGAAGCACGGGAATGCGGACTTTGCTGCGTAAGTTTTGACTGCCCGGAAGGTCCTGCGGAGCAGATAACGGATGGCGTGGACGGCTTTTTGTGCGAAAGAGAAAACGCAGATGATTTGGCAGAAAAATTAAAAATCGTAATGGGAAATGAAAGTCTGCGCGAAGAGTTTGGAAAAAAAGCTTATGAAAACAACCAATGTTTTTCTACAGAAAGCATCGCAGAAAAATGGAAGAATCTTTTGGAAGGCATTTAATTGATAAAATTGACTTTTACCTGTTTTACCTATATCTTTGTATTAGATGGAGGCAGACTTATGCACAATATGAATGTTAAAGCAATTGTATTTAAGGGCAAACAAGGAAAAAAAGCCATAAAGCAGATTCTGAATGCTAAGCCTGTAAAAAAATGAATATACAACAACAATAGCAGAAAGATCAAAATTGTATGTTTCTCCTGTTGTTCCAGCGTTTGATTATAGGAAAAAATGATTTTAGAACTGGCAATTATTATCTTGAACATCTTTCTGATGACGTAAATAGTTACGAATCAAAAAAGTTTAGAATACAACATGAAGAAACTCAACTAACAAAATATCTTGTAAAATTTGCTAAAAAGCATGAAATAGCAATGCTGAATAAAACATATCTTGTTAGAGATAAGCACAATAAAAATCTGCTTGCCTGGTTTTCTTTAAAAAACGCTACTTTGCCTTACAATGATAAGGAGAATAGTTTTTAAATTCCTGCCATTGAACTTACTCATTTTGCGGTTGATGAACGATATAAAAGCATTGCTCAAAAAGAAGAACAGACTGGAGCGTTTATCTTTTGGAATTTAATTCTGCCTGCCGTAAGAAATGTTGGTACTAAAGTGGCCTGTAAAGATTTGTTTGTTTTTGCAATAAATACAAAAGAATTGATTGATTACTATAAAAATAGACTTGGCTTTAAGGAAATTGAAAATTTAGATGACAAGTTATTTTTTGAATATGCAGTTTCCGACTACGATGATAACTGTAAATTCTTATATTTTCCTTTGAATTAAAAATTTTCGTAATTTTAGAGCCTTTCTTTTTAAAACTGAACATAACATATATTTAAAACAGCTCATATGCGTCAACGAAATTCATTAACTCCATATAGACCATTTTTTCTTTAAGGAAAATACTATGCTTCTTTCAATCATAATTCCAGCATACAATGTTGAACGTTTTATTGCACGGACTCTTAACACTTTTATTTCTCAAAATCTTGAAGACTGCGAAATAATTGTTGTAAATGACGGTTCACAGGATAAAACTCTCGAAATTGCAGAACAGATTGCAAAAAAAGAGCCTCGAATAAAAGTAATAAATCAGGAAAATAAAGGCGTGTCTGTTGCCCGTAATGTAGGGCTAGAGAATGCAAGCGGCAAATACATTTATTTTATGGATTCTGATGACACAATTGCAGACGTAACTTTAGATTTCTGGCGGAATTTACTTGCTGAGAAAAAAAACTGCAATATATACGCGTTTGGATATAAAACTTTAAGTGACAAAAAAGAAAAAAAATATGTTTATAAGCAGTTTGATAAAAAGATTTTGAAAAATCCGCTGTTAAAGCAAATTTTTTTGGCAAAAAAAATTTGTTTTCATATATGCAGCTGCATATATGAAAACACCTTCCTGCAGGAAAATAATTTAAAATTTACTCCGGGCTTAAAAATCGGTGAAGATGTAGAGTTTATTTTAAAGGTTCTGGACAAAACGAATGCTCTTTATTATGACGCAAGAGAATGTTTTATTTATTTGATTCGAAATGATTCTGCAATGCAGGGATATAAAACATTTTCTAAAAATCAGTTTCATTCCTATGAAATCCGTCGCGACATTTGTCTTTCAAAAAATTATCAGACGGAAGAAATAAAAAAATATTCAAATTTCTGGATTAAAAATCAATATGTGTCACATTTGCTTGCTTATCTAAAGTCTGATTTTAAGGATTCTGAAATAACAAAAAAATTTATTGAAGATAAAAAATATCTTAATTTGCCGGCAATAAACGGTGCGTTAAAAAATACGATTGCAATAAAAGTTGCAAAAATTTTGCCGTTAAAATTGATATTGAAAATCTTAAAATAGAGGAAGGAAAAAATGCAGGCTGTTGTTATAACTGCGTATCGTGCTCCAGAGCAAGTTTATAAACTTGCAGAATATTTGAGTAAAAAATTTCTTGTTTATATTCATTTTGATAAGAAACTAGATAGTGAAAAAATAAGTGAGCAACATTTTGAAAATTTAAAAAATGTTTATTTGTATTCTCTTTTTCATGTAAATTGGGGAGGGGCGAACCATCTTTGGGCAATCTTGTATTTATGCAGGGAAGCTTTAAAAAATCAGGCTGTGTCTTATATTCATATAATTTCTGGTGAGGATTGGCCTTGTAAAACACCGGAGGAGATTTATGATTTTTTTGAAGGAAAAGATATTGTCGGCTTTCATTTTACAGAAATTTCAAAAAATAAATTGATTCACACTCAAAAATATTACGCCTTTGTAAATGTTATAAATTATAAAAATATCGGCTGGAAGCTTTTTGTTCGTGGGCTATGGTTTTTGCAAAAGATTTTCAAGGTTAACCGCTTGAAAAAACTTTCTTTTCCCTTATATTTAGGTCTTGTTTGGGGTGATATTCCAAGAGGTGCTTTGGAATACTGCTTTGACTTTATTTATAAAAATCCAGAATTTCCTGTTTTTCTTGAATATGGAAGTGCTTCTGAGGAAGTCTTTTTTGGCTCAATTTTAATGCAGTCGGATTATTGGAAGAAAAAATGTATTCAAAATAATTTTCGATATATGCAGTGGGAAAAAAGAAATGGCTCTTATCCTGCAATTTTGGACGAAAGCGATGAAGAGAAAATAAAAAAAGGCGAATATTTTTTTATGAGAAAAGTGCGATTGTCAATTTCCGAAAAACTGCTGGAAAAATTTCATTTTTAATACTTCATTAAACCAAAAATTTGACTTTTTACAAAAGGTATTATATTTTCCTATTTATATGAATGAAATTCAAAAAGAGGATTTATATCAGATTCAGGTGCGGCTTTTTAGACTGGCTCAATTAAAATGGGACATTTCCGCGTCAAAGTGCAGCGAGATTTTCAATAGATATGATATTTACGGCTATATAGAAACCTGCTATGAGATTTACCATGTACAAGGTGATGAGGCGAGTCTTGCCGATATAGAAAAATATTTGGAAAATTCAAGATGCAAAAAATGATATTAAAAAATGGAATCACTTTGTACCACGGCAGTTATACAAAAGTTGAAAAAATCAATCTTTCTAATTGTCTTGATGGAAAAGATTTTGGAAGTGGTTTTTATTTGACTAGTGATTCTGAGCAGGCAGCAAAGTTTATAAAAACTTCAATTGCCAAGGCTAAAAAAAACAAATCAATAGAAGAAAATGTAGCTTTAGGATATGTAAGTGTCTTTAAATTTGAAAAAATCTATGACATTTCCATTTTTGATTTTAAAAAACCGGATAAAAAATGGCTTCATTATGTAGCTGGTAATAGAAAAAAAGGAATTTTTGAAGAAGAACTTAATGAATTGCAGGAATATGATATAGTTTCTGGAAAAATTGCTAATGATGCGACTAATCGTGTGATAACGGCATATATAAATAATGTTTATGGGGAACCTGGAAGTCATTTTGCTGACAGAACTGCTATTTCTCTATTGCTTCCAAATAAACTTAGCAATCAAATATGTTTTAAAACACAGACCGCTGTTTCTTGCCTTGAATTTGTTAAGGCGATAGAGGTGCAGCTGTGAAAATAAGTGAAAATGAGTACACTATGGAAACTCTTGCCGCCCTTGCTGGTAAAGTTATAGCAAAAAAAAATGGAATTTCTGATATACAGGGCTTTGACTTACTTATGAATTCAAAGACTGGAGAAATGCTTTTTGATGATTCTTACAATCTTTGGTGCAACGGACCGGACTACATTGCCGCAGAATATTTTTTGGAAAAAAAATCAAGTTCCTAAAATCTAAAAATTGAGTTTCATTTGTTATGATAGTGTTTTCTTAAAAAAGATAAGAAATTTCATGCGAATTTTTATGACTTTTGTCGTTAAAGTTTATTTTGAAGATTTTTAAGTAAAAAAAAGCGTATATATACTCCCCATATTCACTCAAATAAACAAAAATGTTATTCTAGTTCTACGAATTATTTTTTCATATATATGAAAAAATAATTCGTAGAAGGAATTAAAATGATAGAGCGTCCGCAGTATTTAAATAAATTAATCAGCAAAAAAGAAAATGGAATGATAAAAGTCATTACTGGCTTGCGGCGTTCTGGAAAATCTTTTCTTTTGACGGATATTTATATTCCCTATCTTATAAAAAATGGAGTAAAGCCTGAAAATATTCTGCATCTTTCGCTGGAAGAATTAAGTAATGCTCAGTATAGAAATCCATTTGTTCTTGCAGAATATATTAAAAATAACGTTGTAAGAGCCGAGAAATGCATTATGTTTTTCTGGATGAAATTCAGAAAGTAGATGCAGTTCAAAATCCTTATGTAAATAATTCAAGTTCAAGAGTTGGTTTTGTTGACGTGCTTCTTGAAGTGATGAAGATAAAGAATGTTGATTTATATGTGATAGGTTCAAATTCTTATATGCTTTCATCTGATATACTTACTGATTTTAGAGGTCGCGGGGATGAAATAAGGGTTCTTCCTTTAACTTACAAAGAGTTTTTTAATGCTTATTCTGAAGACAAACGGTTTGCCTGGCGGGATTTTTTACTTACGGAGGGCTTCCGGCTGTTGCTCTTTTAAAAACTCATGAAGAAAAAAGTAAATATTTAAAAGATTTGTTTGAAAATACTTATATAAAGGATGTGCTTGAACGCCATGAAATTCGTAATCAAACAGGAACATTAAATGTTTTGCTGAATGTTCTTTCTTCAAGTGTGGGATCTTTAACAAATCCTACAAATCTTTCAAATACATTTTTAACGAATGAAAAATTAAAAATCAGTCCAAACACAATTACAGTTTATATTGAATATCTTATAGATGCTTTTATTCTGAATAAGGCACAGCGTTATGACGTAAAAGGTCGTAAATATATTGGAAGTCAGATGAAATATTATTTCAGTGATGTTGGACTTCGCAATGCAAGGTTAAATTTCAGGCAGACAGAAGAAAATCATATTATTGAAAATATTGTCTATAATGAACTTTTTGCACGAGGTTTTGATGTTGATGTTGGAATTGGTGAATATAATCACAAAAACTCTGAGGGAAAGTATATAAA
>CAVCIJ010000189.1:0-9680 GCA_963601995.1 bacterium
GATATGCGCCTTTAGCCAAAGGACACATATGTTCTACTTCTGCTGTGTAGATCATTAGAATACCTCGAATATTAAAATGAATTCTGAAAGACAGCATAAAAAAAGCGAAGCCCTTACCGCTTTCGCTTTAAATGTCTATCCATCTTTTCTATTATATCACCAATGCAAATTCTTTTTCAATTATGAAGTCAACGCAACCTCAATATAAATTCTTAAGAATTCTGCACAGACAATTTTTATTTTTTATGCAAAGTATTCTTTTATGCGAAATTTTATTTTTTTAGTTTTTAAAGATTCTGGCGTTCGTCACGACTTTGCAAAGCAAATTCGCGACTGCGGGCTTTTCGGGGTTCCGTACGCATTTCGTGCTATCTTCATTCCTCCGTTCGCTTCGCTCACTCTGGAACGGCTGCACCGCCCCTACAATCCCTAACGCAAGTTTAGTGTCTATTATTATATTGAAGCAGCTTTAGTTTTACCAAAACCAAAGGATTATTTTTGGCTCAAGTTCCAGCACTGTAAAGATTTTCATTTAAGTGCAATCAGCACAAGTTACAAAACTAATCCAATAAAGCTGCAATCTTTCCAGAAACTTCTTCGTTAACCTTTGCCTTTTCGTGAATTTCGGCAATAGCATTATTGATGTTCTGCAAATGATTTTTTATGTTTTCAACGCGAGTCTGCAAATTTTCAGTTGTATTTGTAATATTCAATAATTCATCATCCTGCTGAGAAATACGTGCAGAAACATTTGTAACCATACTTTCAGATTCCTTAGCCAAAGATACAACGTCGTTAATTGAATCCATAATATCCTGCATAGCCGAGTTAATTTCTGTAATTCCGCTAATAATTTCTTCCATAGAATTAACGGTTGCCAGAATTTCTTCTGTGCTGCTCTTTGTAGAACTTGCAAATGACGAAACAGAATTACTTGTTTCCTGAACAACAGTTGAATTTTCTTTTAGTGCTTCTGCAATTTTATTTGCATTTTTTGTTGTTTCCTCAGCAAGTTTTCGAATTTCCTGTGCAATAACACCAAATCCCTTACCCATATTTCCCGCGTGAGCCGCCTCAATAGAAGCATTCATAGCTAGAATATTTGTCTGCCCCGCAATAGAATCTACAGTTTGAACAAATTTTGAAATTTCTGCAGAAGACTCTTTTACTCTCTCAATATTTTGAACAAGATTTGTAACTAAACTTCCTTGAGTATCCAAAATCTGCATAACCTGGCTCATACCTTCGCGTCTTTTTTCTGCAATATGATTGATATTTGAAATATTTGAGGAAATTTCTGTTATTGCAGTTGAAGTTTCCGAAAGACTGTTATTCTGCTTTTGAATTGATTCATTCATTAAACCAGCCTGATTATCAACTTCGGCACTAGTTTCTTTTACAATCTGAGTCTGCTCTTTTAAATCATGCGAATACTGTAAAAGTTCAGTGTACAAAGAATTGATTTCATTTGATGAACTTGATGCAAGCTGAGTTGAATTATTAAGTTCGTGACCAATGTTCAGACTTTCCTTAGCCTGACCTAAAACACGAGTAATCAATTCAAGGTTTTCTTCGGTCTTTTTTTGAGAACTCTCAGCGTTTTCTATAACTCTTGAATTCAATTTATCTACAGAACTTAAAACAATGCTTACCGAAAATATTGGCAGAATACAAGAAAAAATTGTTATCGATTGCAAAACAGGCTCGGCTTGAATAATCGGAAAATAAACCGTAAATGCACTCAAAAGAAGAATTATATATGCTGAAATATGAAAAAATCTAAGCTGTCCGCGCCTCAAACTAATCATAGAGTTAAAATTTGCCATTACAAGGCAAAAACAGGTTCCGCGAAAAAAAATAAATCCTGAATTTATAAAACCAACAAAAAGATTAACAATAAAATTTGCCAGAATAAAACCGCTGGTTGTCAAATAGGAAGCTATGTAAATGTGTCCTTTTTTTATCAAAACAAGCGAAATAGCAAAAATCACAAGACTTAAAAATAACAGTGCACCCGTAAGACGATATGTTGAGCTTATTAAAAGTACTATTGCTAAAATAAAAAACAATATTGTACAAATTATATTGCCTCTCACAAGACTGTTTAAGCGTTCTCGTTCCCGATATGAAAGTTTATCAACAATTTCTGCTTTAGGATAAAATTTATCAATTTGTGCCATAAAGTTCCTCCAAGCTACACTTTTCATTTTCGGCTGGAAACTTGGGTTTTAACCAGCAAGTAATATTAAAATATGAAAAAAAATATATCAAGATATTTTAATAATGAAAAAAGTCTAAAAACAATTCTAAAAAAAATAATTTTTAAGAATACTCTTATTATTTTCCCATAATATTTTCCTATTCCCATTTTACCTAATCGTGATATTATTGTCTTATGAAAAAGAAATTTATTTTATTTTTAACGATGTCAGTTTTTTGTTTTGCAGCATTTGCAAATGAATCTGAAATTATTTTTGGGCTTGAAAATATTTCAGCACCTGTAAGTTCAGAATTTTCTTCTATCAAAAATGAGGCAACACCTGTTCATTATAGAAAATCGCCTCCTCCACCGCGTCCTAAGCGGGTACAAAGATTTCGCAACGAACTTAGTAATACAATTTCAGATCTTATTGTATCGCTGTGGCTTTTGAATAACGTCAGCTTAACCTTTGATGACTATCCTTATGCTGACGGAAAATACTTGAACTTTCCGCTTGAAGAAACTCTTAGCGACATAGGAGACGAAATTAAAATTCAAACAGAAAGCAAAGAGCAGTTTTACAGATTTACGGTAGAAACAGGAATTTTTTATCATCCGTCTATGAATTTAGTTGGAAACGAAAGCCGCTTTGAAGGCTACATCTGGAAATTTTTTGGTCCAGTTCTTGAAAATACAATTTTTACTCAAGATTTATTCGATTTTCAGCCCTCATCATTTTCTGGAAATTTAAAACTTGGCGGACAGCTTTCAATCCTCCACTCAAATTATTTTGATTTATCAAATTTTGTACAGTGGTCGTACATTTATGGAAAATCAATGAATGCAAGCGGAATCAGTTTTGGATTTATTTTACGCTCTTATCCTATAAATCCGATTCTTTTGGAATGGCGCTGTACATTCCAGGATTTTTTCGTTTCTGAGAAACTGATTTTTGAATCACATTTGGAATTGGGACTTGAACTGAATTCCCCAGCCGAAGTTTACGTTGCCTATAAATATTATAATGATTGTGTTTTTTCAAACACTGAATCAAACGGATTTAGCTGCGGAATAAAATACAATTTCTAGTATGTATGGGCTTGGTACAATTATCAATACGGCAGCTGTTGCTGCCGGCAGTGCAATCGGAATTTTTGCAAAAAAAGGATTAAAGCAGCGTTTTCAGGATATTCTGATGGCGGGCTGCGGAATTTCAGTTATGTTCATTGGCGCAAGTGGTGCTCTTTGCGGAATGTTCAGCGTGGAAGGCTCGAAAATTTCCAGCAGCGGAAGTATGCTTTTAATCGGCTCGATGGTTTTGGGTTCGCTTTTAGGGGAACTAATCAACATCGAAGACAAAATGGAACATTTGGGCGAAAAAATGAAAAAACTTTTTCACGCTCAGGGAGACTCCCGCTTTGTTGATGGCTTTGTAAATACGTCGCTTGTAATTTGCGTTGGTGCAATGGCAATTGTTGGTTCTATTCAAGACGGTCTTACCGGCGATTTTTCTATGCTTTTGGTAAAAGCCGTTTTGGATTTTGTGATTGTGCTGGTTTTTGCATCAACTTACGGAATTGGAACAATGTGTTCTGCCATTGCGATTTTTGTTTATCAGGGTGCAATTACACTTATTGCACATTTTGCAGGAAATTTTGCTGGCGAAGATTTGGTGCAGAATCTAAGTTACATAGGCAGCGTTTTGATTTTTTGCGTCGGTGTAAATTTAGCATTCGGGAAAAAACTAAAAGTTGGCAATATGCTGCCTTCTCTTTTAGGTCCTGTAGTGTATGATCTTTACCTACTTTTGCCTTTTGCAAAGTGATTTTGCATTATTCTTCAAAAAACAAAAATAATCCCCTTATCGCTGATATTTTTTTACATTGACAATTTCTTTGACTAGCTCAATTTTCCTTTTGGAAATTAAAAAATCAACTTACCGTTTACCAATATTTCAGAGTTGATTTTTTAGTCAGAAGAATTTTGTTATTTGTTTTTGACACAGCAAGCTTTATATTATAAAGAGTAAAAACTGTTAATTACGAAAACTATCTTCCATTGTCACGGATTTTTCCTTCCACAAAGCCTGAATCTTTTGAACGCAAAAGAGCACCTTCTTCAAGAGGAATTTTTGTGTAAATAAGGCAGTCGTGTCCGTCGCAAACCCAGTTGTAAAGTTCGCCAGTATGCGGATTTATTAAAACAAAATCTTTTTGCTCAAGGCTTTTTCTGCAAATATCAGGCGAAACAATTTCAAGTTCGGAATTTTTATCAATCATATTCATTGCAACAAGCGGATACATTTTCCAGCCGTCAATTTTTTTTGCAAACGGCAAATGCTTATCTGGTGAATTTTTAACTCTTTCGTCCCAGGCAAGCCTTGCCTGCTCACAAAGCGAATTATATTCATCGTCTTGATTTTTTTTGTTAAGTGCTGCCGTTTTTAGAATTTCATCTTCTTTTTTAGAATCAAGTTCTTTTCCTATTTCCGCAGCCAAATCATATGGACTGTCACTTGCTCCGCTAACAGTTTTATCAGCCTCAGACTTATTAAAATAAAATGCAGTAGTAAAAGCTCTGTGACTTGCCTTGTACAATTCATCTACAAAAGGTTTTGCTTCATCATCACTAATTTTTCCTTCAAGGCAGTCAAGAGCCTTTCGGTAAGCACGGGTAATCATTGCAACGTAATAAACGCTTTTCATTCTTCCTTCAATTTTAAGACTGTCAACTCCAGCTTTTTTAAATTCAGCAAGATGGTCAATCATACACAAATCTTTTGAAGAAAGAACTGCAGTAAAATTCTCGCCCTCGTAAACTGGAAAATACTCATCGGGCCTTTTATGTTCCCTAAGAACAAGATTTCCGCTCTGTGCAACTTTTTTGCCAAAATTTTCAGAATCAGAATCTTGATTTTTTATACAGTCTTCAAGATTTGAACTAAGAACATCGTAATCCCAGCGGCAAGTGTGGCTGCAAAAACCTGACTGAGCTGACCTGCCATTCAAATAAGCACTCATAAGGCATCGGCCAGAATAAGCAATGCACATTGCTCCGTGAACAAAACATTCAATTTCCATATCAGGAACGGCATTTTTAATTTCAGCAACTTCTTTAAGAGACGCTTCCCTTCCCATAACAACACGCTTGAAACCAATGGACTTGTACATTTTTACAGCCTCGCGGTTCATGCAGCTGGCTTGAGTTGAAAGATGAAGCTCGGCATCAGGAAATTCTTTTTGCAGAATCGGAACAATTCCTAAATCCTGAACAATAAAGGCATCAATCGGATACAACTTAAAATATGGAATATTTTCTTTAAGCCGTTCAATTTCGTCATTATGAAAGGCAATATTAAGTGCACAATGCAAACGACGACCAGGAAAAAGCTTTTTAAGATCAGAAACTTTTTTGTATTCATCATCATAAAAATTATCAGCTTTTACCCGAAGCGAAAAATTTTTTAGACCAATGTAAGCAGCGTCTGCACCGTAAGTATAGCAGTATTTGAGTTTATCAACATTTCCAGCCGGAGAAAGCAGTTCCATATTTTCCACCTTGAATTTTATTTTTCATCAATCGCAGTTTATTCAAAATTATTTTCGCTTTGCAAAGAAGAATCTTTTTAACTGGAAAAATTCTTAAGCAAAGCCTGCACATTTTCTTTCATTACATCTAAAAAAGCATTAAAAATGTTTTTTTACCAGATGCCATTTATTAAGGATTTTTTATATCGTCGCGCGGTTTTAAATTGATCCACTTTCCAATATTTTCAATAGCAGAATGACTCTGAGGCAAAAATTCATCAGCCATTTGAAACATATACATCATTTTTGGAAAAACATCCAAAGTACATTTTATTCCGGCACTTTCAAGCAGATTCTTAAAATCATAAGCCTGACTAAGAAGAATTTCCTTTTCTCCGCTCTGAATGTAAAATTCAGGAAAACAAGAAAATTCTTTTGCACTGGCTTTTAACGGCGAAATAAAAATACTTTTTACGTTACTTGAATAAGTGTAAAGATCCACCGCAAAACGCAAATCAGAACTCGAAATAACCTCGTCGTGCATTTTTTTCCTACTGATAACAGAATTGTCACTTCCAAGGTCAAGCCACGGCGAAAACAAAAAAATTTTATCTACGCTTTTTCTAAGATTTTCGCTCAAACTGAACATAAGCGCCATTAAAATAGAAGCACCGCTCGTGTCAGCAGCAAGAATAATTTGAGGCAAGGCATTTTTATCCTGCGACAATTGAATTGAAAGTTCTTCTTCGCCCTTTATCAACCTAAAAACATTTTGAACATCTTCAAGTGCTGCAGGATATGGATGCGAAGGCGGCAGGCGAAAATCCGGCACAATAACGCGCGACATAGTTTCGTTTGCAATACTTGAACAAAAAGATCTCCAGCTTTCCCTAGAACCGCCCACAAAACTTCCGCCGTGAATGTAAAGCAGAATTCTATGGCTTACATAAACTTCTGGCGTAAGATAATCACACTTTACATCGCCAAAAGTCCGCTCCGTATTTTCAACTTTGTTAGGAAGAAAAACACTATCAAAATTTTTTTCAATTTTAGTTCTAAACGATTCAACTTCGCTCTTTGGAGTAAGAACAAGACTCTTAAGTTTTTTAACAGCAGCTTTTCTGTTAACTTTAATTTCCATAATTTCATTATACAAAATTTTTCAAGACAAGTCAGTCACAAGATTTTTTTATTTTGAAGCGAATTTTTTTTCTTCAAGTACGCCACGTTCCACGTGCCGAATTTTTTTAGGAATCCCGCTTTTCAGGGTTTCATTCAAAACCTGCGAGTTTTCGAAAAAAACTCGACGAGTAAAATGCTTTAGCATTTTACTCAACTATCGGGGCTAAGTTTTCCTAATTATACTTTAGACGTTAAGAAAATAAATGCCTGTAAAGGAGACCTCGAGAGTTTGCCGCCTGTTACCAACAAACTTCCCTGTTCACAAGGGATTTTCTTCTTAACGAGAAAACTCGCTAAAAAGGCGAAGCCTGCGACAAACTCGACAAGAGACGCAATGTTTGCTATCTTTTTTAGCGGAGATTTTTATGGAAAACACAGAAGAAAAATTTGAAGGACAGCTTGTTTTTGATGTTCAGTCTGGAATGTTTTGGATTGCAAAAAGTCCAACAAACGGAATTCAGCTGAAATTTGGAGACAGTTTTGAAGTAAGCACAGAAAATGGCTGGCAGGAAACGTCGCTTGAAATTGCAAATGATGAAAATGGAAATCTTGTTTTTAAATTAAAAAACACTCCTTATCAAGGAGAGGTAGAAGGACTTGAAGCAAGAAAATAAAAAAAATATTTTTGTTAGAAAAAAAAACTTAGCCGGAGGTGTAGCCGTTGCGAAGCAAGTCGCCGCAAATGCGGCGACCGAGCGGAATTAGCGAGCGGCGCAAGCTCCGTTATCTAAAAAAACTTGCTCCAAAAAGCAAAAAAATTAAGCACCCATTCCACCGTCTACGCCAAGAACCTGACCTGTAATGTAAGTGCTCAAATCGCTTGCAAGAAAAAGTGCTGCATTTGCAACGTCTTCTGGCTTTCCTGCGCGCTTTAAAGGAATTCCTTCGACCCAAGTCTTGCGTAAATCCTCATTAACGGCGTTTGTCATATCAGTTTCAATAAAACCTGGTGCAATTGCATTTACGCGGACACCGCGGCTTCCAGTTTCTTTTGCAAGAGACTTTGAATAGGCAATAAGTCCACCTTTTGACGCTGCATAGTTAACTTGACCTGCGCCTCCGTGAATGCCAACAATTGACGCCATATTTATAATTGAACCGCTTCTTTTACGAATCATATCATTTGAAATAATCTGGCAAATTAAGAAAACCGAAGTTAAATTTATGCGGATAACATCGTCCCACATTTCTTTTTTCATACGGAAACTCAATGTGTCACGTGTAATTCCGGCATTGTTTATAAGAACATCAAATCCGCCGCTTTGATTAAGAGCATCTTTTACGATTTGAGTAAGCTGTTCGGCATTTCCTACATCAGCGTAAATTTCATGAAAAAGAGTTCCATTTTCCTTTGCAAGATTTTCAAGTTCTTCTTTTGCGGCACTTGGCTTAGAACAAAGTCCCCAAACTTCCGCACCTTCTTTTAAGAATTTTTCTGCAATCCCGCGTCCAATTCCACGACTTGAGCCAGTAACTAATGCTTTTTTATTTTTAAGTAACATATTTTCTCCTAAAAAAAAATTTATAAAAATTTAGTTTTTCTCGGCATTGATAAAATCAGCTAAAGATTCGGCAGTATTTACAGGCTTTGACGGCAGGGAAGCACCAAATTCAGTCTGTGACCACAATCCGCTTAAAACTTTTCCCGGACCAGGCTCTAAAACTTTCCAGGAAGATTCTGAATCACCTTTTATAAGAGAAGTCAAAACTTCTTCTTCTTGAGTCCACAAAACAGGACGAATCAAATGCAAAACTGCTGCATTTTTTGCATCAAGACCAGTTTTAACTTCTTTTCCCGTAACATTTGAAAAAAGATAAATTTTTGGGTCATTAAAACTAACTTTTTCAAGAACTTCCTGGAATCTGTCGGCAGCTCTTTGCATCAAAGGGGAATGAAACGGACCTGCAACCTTAAGTCTTACTGTTCGGCGCGCACCTGCTTCGCCAGCAAGTTTTTCAAGCTGTTCAAGTGCGTCAAAAGTTCCGCTTACAACAGTCTGCTTAACAGAATTCATATTTGCAGCATAAGCATCTTTGATTTTTCCGGCAATTTCCACAACCTTTTCTGGCGGCAAACCTAAAACTGCAGTCATTCCTGGAGCACGACCAGCATTTTCACTTGCAATCTGCTCACAAACATCCTGCATAATAAGACCTCTCTGTCGCACAACTTTTATAACATCTTCAAAACTTAAAACTCCAGCCGCATAAAGAGCCGGAAATTCTCCTAAAGAAAATCCCATTGCAGCATTGCAGTTAATTCCGTTTTCACGCAGAATCTCAAGAATAACAATGGAAGCACTTGTAATTGCAATCTGGCTGTTATCAGAACGGCTTAAAGCATCAGCATCGCTTTCCCACATAAGTTTTGCAACATCAAGTCCTGCAATTTCAGAAATATCTTTTAAAATTTTATTTGCTGTTGAAGAATATGAATCAGCAAGATCTTTAATCATTCCTGGACACTGAGCACCTTGTCCCGGAAACAAAAAAGCATACTTTTTTTCCATTTTTTTCTCCTATTATAAAAATTAAGCGTAAATCCACACAAAGATTTTATTATGACAAATTATGTCAAAATGTCATCTATTTTTCAAGTAGCAGAGTTTGTTGTGATGATGAAAAAAAAAATTCTGTCGATAAGAAATTTTTTGTTAACAAAAAACATAGTTTTTTACAAGAATTCCAGCGGTTAAGAAAACGTCCTTTGTTAACACGCCGATTTTCTTTTCTAAGAAAATGTCTTCGACATCACACGTGCGCTGATTTAC
>CAVCIJ010000190.1:0-2580 GCA_963601995.1 bacterium
AATTTAAAGACTGAAAAAATATCTTCAAAAAAAAGTGAATCTTCTTCGAAAAATAAAATTTCTGCGGTAAAAAGTGAAGTTTCTGTAAGGCAGAGTGAAAAAAAAACTTTGCCACGAAAAAAAATTCCTTCGCTTTTTAGAAAATCTTATTCACCAAAAAGATTCGATAAAAAAATTCTTAAGAAAATTTCTGTTCCACAGGATTCAAAATATATTACTTCAATTTTTAAAACTCAGACAGATAAAAAGTATCCTGAAAATTTTATGGTTCCGCCTGAAACTTATTTTTCAAAGGCTGAAGTAAAAAGACTAAAAATTCTTGCAAAGGAGATTAAAGGGCAGAAAGGGCGTTTTAAGCTTCTGCCGCTTGCTGTAACTGCCTGCACTTTTGCGGCTTTTATAATTGCAGTAAATGTTTTTAAAAATCCGATTGCAAAAAAAATTATAAAAAGTACATGCCAGAGTATTTTTAGTGCAAAAACGGATATTGAAAAAGTAGATGTTTCGTTTTTTGATTCTCATCTTTGTGTTACAAAAATTCAAATTGGAAACAAAAATTCTGAATATAAAAATCTTTTTGAAGCACAGAAAATTGATTTGAATTTTAATTTGTCTAAGGCTCTGCGCGGATATTTTGATGCAGAAAATATTGAAGTTTCGGGAATTGCCTTTAATACTGACCGAAGCACAAGCTGCATTCTTCCGGCAAAAGAAAAGAAAGAAAAAAAACAAAATGAAGATTCTGCTTTTATGGCTGAACTTACTAAAAAAACTGAGGCTGCGGTAGAAGATTTAAAACTTCAGATTCAGGCGGCTTTTGGAAATGCTGATGTTGATTCGATTATTGAAAGCATAAATTCTTCGCTTAAAACTCCTGAAACTTCAAAGAAATTGCTTTCGAGTACACAGCAGATGGTTCAAAAATGGCAGAAAACTCCGGCGGAACTTGAAAGCCAGATAAATGAATTTTCTTCTTCGGTAAAAGAACTTGAATCAATTAACATAAATAAAATCAGCGATGTTACGGTTTTAAAGTCCAGCCTTGAAAAAATAAATTCTGCGATTACAAAGGGACAGAATTTAAAATCTTCTGTGGAAAAAATAAGTTCTGAGGTAAAAACTGATTCATCTTCAATTTCTTCTCTTTCTGCTGAATTGAAAAATGCTGTTTCTTCTGACAAAGAATTTGCCCAGAAAAAAATAGACGATGCCTTTGACAGCGCAAAAAATGCAAAATCAATTTTTACAAATGCACTCGATACTGTTGCCTACGATTATCTGGGAAAATTTTATCCGCTTGCAAAAAAAATGCTCAATTATGCTCTTGAAATGAAAAATAATGCTAAAGTTCAAAAAATTGCATCTGAAGCTTCAAAAATTTCTTCTTCAAATTCAAAAAATTCAAAGTTAAAAACAAATTCTCCAAAGTCTCAGAAAAAAGAAGGCAGCCGGCGGTTAAAAGGTTCAACTCTTACCTTTGGTCTGGAATATCCGAAATTTCTTGTTGAAAGAATTGCGGCGAGCGGAGAAGGATTTTCTTGTGAAATAAAAAATTTCTGCTCAAATCAGGATCTTTCAGGAAAAAGTGCAAGTGCTGCAGCTAAATTTTTGCTTTCTGATGTAAGCCACAGTGCTTCTTTTATTCTTGATACGCGCTCTTATTCAACTGAACCTCTTATTTCTTTGGACTACAGTGGCAGCGGTTTTACAAGTGACTTTGACGGAACAAAAATTGCAGTTTCTTCGGGAATTCCAAGCCTTCATTCGCACTCATCTCTTAGCATGAAAGCTTCTTTTGATGAAAATAAATTTAATGCCGCAGGAGATTTTTCTTTGAATCCGCTAAGTTTAAGTTCCGACGGATTTGGAAATGAACTTATAGATAAATATTATAACGCGGCACTTTCTTCGGTTTCAAAATTGAATGCCGGTTACAAAATTGCTTATTCTGAAAATTCTGGAATCGATTTTAATTTGAGTGGAAACTTTGCTGATGCATTTGTTGAGGCGTTAAAAAAACTTGCGCTTAGTGCAGGAAACGATGTAAAAGATGCTGCCCTTGTAAAAATAAATGATTCTATTGAAAATTCTTCTGATGAATCAAACGAAATGCTTTTGAAATTTAATGAAATTACTTCGGCAATAGATTTGAATGCAAATTCTCTTGAAAATATTCAAAAAACGCTTGATTCTAAAAAGAAAGAAATTGAAGCAAAAATTGCTGAAAGTGCAAAATCTGAGGCAAAAAAAGCTGCGTCTTCTGCATTAAAAGGCTTGTTAAAACAGTAGAAATGTCTTTTTGCAAAATGCTTTTACTTATTGACTTACGCTATTTAAGTGTGATATTTTAAACACTCAAAATCTGTTAATAAATTTATTTTTATAGGAGAATTCCATGTCAGGACATAGCAAATGGGCAACCATAAAACATGCAAAAGGCATCGCTGATGCAAAACGTGGTAAGTTGTTTACCAAGTTCATTAAGGAAATTTCTATTGCTGCTAAAATGGGCGGTGGCGATCCGGATGCAAATCCACGCTTAAGAACTGCTATTTTGAAGGCTCGTGCAGCAAATATGCC
>CAVCIJ010000191.1:0-5187 GCA_963601995.1 bacterium
GTTTCTACGTTTATATAAATTATAGAACCTGCACTAAAATCTGAACCGCTTGCAGTTGATATATCTGAGGGAATTGAAGTTTTTGAATCATCATTGCTGTCAGAATCATCTTCGCTTTCACTTCCGGTAGTTGCCGTGCAGGCCGCAAATGCAAAAGCCGTACTTGCGGTGAATAAAAGCAGGTATTTTAGAAATTTTTGTTTCATATTAAATCCTCCTGTAAAAACAGTGTGCAAAAATATTATAACATCTTTTTAAAACAACAGACTTTTATTTTTGTTACAAAATGATTATTTTTTTGAACAGGGGACTTTTTTTTTGTAACTTTATAAAAAAATCAGTTTTAAACTGTTGCATAAGGAAATAAAAAAAACTAAAAGTGTTTTCCAATTGAAATTGATTTTGAAAAAATTGATTAAGACTTTGCAAAAGTTTATAGTTTGTAAAGAAAAAAAATAGAGCTGTCCAATAAGTTTGCGTTGCAAATTTTTTCATTTACTGCACATTTTCATTTTATTGCGAATGTGCTTAGAAATTTGGGAAAATGTTTGAATATTTTTTTCAAATTTCTATGGGAGAAAATATGATTGAACTTGAGCACGTTTCCCGCAAATTTGGGAATTTTTGTGCGGTTGATGACATTAGTTTTTCCATTAAAACGGGAGAAATTATTGGTCTTTTAGGGCCGAACGGAGCCGGCAAAACCACTACAATGCGTATGATAAGCGGATTTTTAGAGCCATCTTCTGGAAGCATAAAAATTGACGGTTTTGATGTAATTGAAAATCCTGTGGAATGTAAAAAGCAAATCGGCTATATGCCAGAAAGCGCTCCTTTATACAGCGATATGATTGTGGCAGATTATCTTGAATACGTTGCAAATCTTGAAGGAAAAAATCCTGCTGAAAAACTTCCATTACTCGCTGAAGTTTGCGGACTTAAAGAAGTTATGCACAAAAATATCAGTGAACTTTCACGTGGAAACAAGCAGAGAGTCGGCTTAGCTCATGCTCTTATGAATGATCCTGAAATTTTGATTTTAGACGAGCCTACTTCCGGTCTTGATCCAAATCAGGTTTCTGAAGTTCGTGCTTTAATAAAAAAAATCGGCGAAACAAGAACGGTTATTATTTCAACCCATATTTTGAGTGAAGTTGAAATGCTTTGCAGTCGCGTAATTATTATTTCTAATGGAAAAAAAGTTGCAGACTCTCCAACAGAAACTTTGCGCGAACAGTTTGGTTCTAATGTAAAAATTGAAATGGAACTTGGAAAAGAACTTGAAAAATCAAAAATTTCTTCTGTTTTGAGCGGAATTTCCGGCGCATCAGGCGTTTTTGTGGAAGAAAAGGAAGACAAATTCTTTGCAAGCGTTTCATGTGCGCAGAATGTGGAAATTCGACCGGCTTTGGCAAAAGCTGTTCTTGAAAATTCAGTCAGTCTTTATTCACTTTCTCTTAAGAAAAATTCTCTTGAGGATGTGTTCCACAGCTTAACAAACGGAGGTGATGAAAAATGAGTGAATTTGAAAACAAAGAAAATTTTGCTGATGAAAAAAACTTATCTGGCGCAGGTGAAAATTTTTTAGTTCAGAATAAAAAAGTAAATTCAAAAAAATCAAATCCGGCATTTGTAATTATGAAACGTGAATTTTCTTCATATTTTTCAAGTCCAATTGCGTACATTGTGGGTGCACTTTTTTTGATAATTTCAGGATTTTTGTTTTTTCCAACATTTTTTATTTATAAAAGGGCGGAACTAAGAAACTTTTTTCAACTTCTTCCGCTGATTTTTAGTTTTTTTATTCCAGCGCTTACGATGAGAATTTTCAGTGAAGAAAAGCGCAGCGGTTCAATAGAAACTTTGATGACTCTTCCGGTTACAAGTGCTCAGATTGTTTGGGGAAAATATCTTGCAGTTTTGATTTCGAGCGTAATTCTTCTTTTGCCTACACTTTTTTATGTAATTACGTGCGTTGTTTTTGGCAGACCAGATGCAGGACCGATTATTGGCGGATATTTGGGCGCTGTTTTTCTTGCGGCTGCCTACTGTGCAATCGGAATTTTTGCAAGTTCATTTACCAGAAATCAGATTCTGGCATTTTTTGCAGCTTTTGCAATTTGCATTGCACTTACAATGATTGGTTCTTTTGCAATTTTTATGCCGGGATTTTTAGTGAACGCAGCAAATTTTATTTCTTCGGCGAGTCATTTTGAATCGATTTCGCGCGGAATTTTAGATAGCCGTGATATTCTTTATTTTGTTTCTCTAGCGGCAGTATTTTTTGTGCTTACGGTTAATAGCGTGAATAGTCAGAGGAAGGGCAAATAAAATGAATAAAAATCAGAAAAGTCAAAATAAATTTATAAAGTGGATAAAAAGTCCTGCAAGTAACATCTGGCTTTTTATAATTATGCTGATTTTGCTGAATCTTGTTGCTGAACGGGCATTTTTTAGATTTGATATAACCGGTCAAAAGTCATATTCACTTTCAAAATCAAGCAAAGAAATTGTAAAAACTATTGAAGAGCCGCTTAGTATAAAAGTGTTTTTTTCAAGTAATCTTCCGTCGCCTTATGCAAATGTTGAGCAGTACGTAAAAGATATTCTTGTAGAATACAAAAATGCTGCGAATTCAAATTTCAGCTACGAATATTTTAATATGGACAAGGAAGAAAATATTTCGCAGGCACAAAACTACGGCTTGAATCAGCTTCAAATCCGCGAAGTAAAAAATAATGAACTTGGATTTAAAAATGCTTACATGGGAATTGTTTTAACTTATGCTGACCAAATCCAGATTCTTGACGGAATTACTTCAAGCGACGGTTTGGAATACAAGCTTACAACTGCAATCGGAAAAATCATTTCAAATACAAATGTGCTTTCTGGGCTTTCTTCTGCGGTAAAAGTTACTCTTTACAAGTCTGATGCGCTTAGTGAATTTAATCTTGGAAACTTTGACAAAATCGATGGAATTGTGAATGCGGCATTCAGCGGTGCAAACAAGAAATTTGACGGCAAAATGGAATTTTATTCAGAAAATCCGTCTTCGCTTGAGGCACAGGAACTTTCGGAGCGTTACGGACTTCAGCCTGTAACCTGGAAAAATAATGACGGTTCAACTGGAATGGGTTCGCTTGGTCTTGTTCTTGAATATGATGACAAGTTTAAAGTTATGCCTTTTGTTCCGCAGCGGCTTATTTTTCAGTATGTGATTTCGGGACTTGATAATCTTGAAGAAAATCTTGAAGCAAACGTGGAATCTCTTGTTTCAAAAACAAGTTCTGTTGCTTATATTACGGGGCATGGTGAACTTGATTTGGAAGATGAAAGAAACGGTGCCGGAAATTTCTCAAAACTTTGCAGCGATATTTATTCTTTTGAAAACATAAATCTTAGCGAAAGTGATATTCCTTCAGACTGCCAGACTGTTATTATAAACGGTCCAAAAACTGAATTCAGCGATGCAGAACTTTACAAACTTGATCAGCATTTGATGAAGGGAGGCTCTTTGATGCTTTTTCTTGATCCCTACGAAGTTGTGCAGAATCAAAGTCAGTATCAGCAGTATCAAATGCCGCCCGAATACAAGCCTATAAAAACAGGATTGGAAAAACTTTTGACTTCTTACGGAATTGAGTGCGGAACAAATTATGTTCTTGATTCAGCGTGTTATTCTCAAAATGATCAGCAATACGGAAAGCTTAATTTTAATTACGTTCCGCTTTTGCAAAAAGATTTACTCAGTCAAAAAAATCCGATTACAAAAAATCTTGGATATGTGCTTTTGATGCAAAACGGTTCTGTTGATATTTCAAAGGCTTTGGAAAATAAAAATGTGAATGCTCAGGTTCTTGCAAAGTCTTCTTCAAAGGCGTGGACGGTGAGCGATCAGTTTATTTTAAGTCCGCTTTACATTCAGCCTCCTTCAAACAAAGAAGATTTTGGAACTTATAATATGATTGTTCTTCTTGAAGGAAAGTTTAAAAGTCCGTATGAAGAAAGTCCTGTTTTAAAAAATGATTCTGAAAAAAATTCTGGTGAAGAAAATTTTGTGAATGTAAATACTCACTTAAAATCAAGCTCCCAGAATGGAAAAATTTTTCTTTCAACATCTTCGTACATTACAAGTCCGCAGTTGATTAGCGGAAACGGAAGCGAGCCAATAGAAATGCTTGTTCGTAATGCAGTTGACTATATGAACGGCAGCGAAGATTTTTGTGCAATGCGTACAAAGAATTTAAATCTGAATGTTCTAAAAGATTCTTCTGTGGCTGCGTCTTCTTTTGCAAAATATTTTAATGAAATTGGACTGGCGGTTCTTGTTGCAATTTGCGGATTGATTGTATTTATTGCGCGAAAAAATCACCGTGAAAAAATCAGAATGACTTATGATCCTGAAGATTCCAGAATCGAAGATAAAAAGTCAAAGAAATAGCGTAGAGAAATGGAGAAAATTATGGAAAAAAATAAATTTGCTAAAATTACAAAAATTACTCTTCTTGCGCTGATTTTTGCTCTTGCAGTGATTTACGTTTTTCAGCTTGCGTTTACTGGCCGGAGCAAAATGAAAACTTTACTTGTAAACGAAAAAATCGATTTGATTCAAATTGACAGTCTGGAAATTCGTGAAGAAAACGGAAAGTGGTTTACCGGCGAAAAAAAATATTTGGCTTCATCATCAAAAGTGCAGAATTTAGCGAGCCAGATAAAAGAAATCAAAATTTTAGGAACAGCAAGTTCTTCTGCAAAAAATCTTGAGCGTTACGGACTTTCTGATGAAGAAAAAATTGAAGTTAAGGCGTTTAGAGGTGGAAAACTTGTAAGAAATTTTTGTGTTGGAAAAAATACTTCTACAAACAGTCAGTGCTATTTGAGTCTTGACGGAAAAAATTCAGTTTATCTTGCGCAGGGTGCCTTGCATACAAGTTTTGCAGTTACTGTAGACGATTTGCGTGAAAAACAGATTTTTAATCTTGATTCAAATTCCATTGTTGAACTTGAATTAAAGAGCAATGGAGCAGATTTTGTTCTTCAAAAAAATATTGCCCAACTTGGCGAAGAAGCACCTTCAAAAAAGTGGAATCTTGTAAAAGCAGAAAATACAAATTTTGCTCAGGGAGATTCCCTTGACGACAAAAAAATTGATGACTGGATAAAAAATATTTCTTCGCTGAGTGCAAG
>CAVCIJ010000192.1:0-8440 GCA_963601995.1 bacterium
GTGTGAATATCTTTTTTATCAACTCCCATTCCAAATGCGCAGGTACAGCAAAGAATTGCGTCAGTTTTTGGATAAAACCATTTTTCAATTTCAGTCTTTTCTTCTTTTTCGAGTCCTGCGTGATAAAATTTAACTTTGTCTTCACCAAAATAAAGTGCAAGTTCCCGCGACATATCTTCTGACTTTTTTCTTGTTCCGCAAAAAATTATAAGAGGTTTTTCTCTTTCTACAGCAAGTTTAAAAGCGGCTCTTTTTTTTGCATAAGCATTTATTACTTCATAGTGAATGTTTGGTCTGTCAGAATCGCTTCTTACAATATGTGCTTTTCCGTCAAAAAGAATTTCGCTGATTCTTGCAAGAACGAGCGGCGAAGCTGTTGCTGTAAATGCTGTTACAACAGGAACATTCAGTTTTTTTATAATTGTGCCCAAAGTTAAGTAAGCTGGACGAAAAGTGTCGCCCCATTCGCTTGTAACGTGAGCTTCATCAATTGCAATGTGAACGATTTTGTATTTTGCCAGACGGGAAACAAGTGCTTCGCTTTGAAGCACTTCTGGATTCGCAAGAATTATTTTTGCTCCGTTTTTAATTTCATTAAAATTCTCTTCGCGTTCTTTTGCTGACTGTCCTCCGCGGAACACAACGCTTTTTATTCCACCCTCATCCATTCGTCTTTTTTGATCAGCCATAAGTGCTAAAAGCGGATACAAAACAAGTGTTGCACCATTAAAAATTGCAGCCGGAGTAAGAAAGCAAAGTGACTTTCCTGCGCCGGTTGGTAAAAGCACAATCTGCCTGCCGTAAGAAGAAAAGTCGCTTGCTTTGTCTGATAAAGAAAAATTTTCTGAATTGCAAAAAACTTTGTTTTCCTTAAGAAATTTTTTTTCAAATTCCGCATCTTTTTCATTCTGAACATCTTCTATTGAATCTTCTTCATCAGAAAAAAAATCTTTTGCGTTAAAACAGTCTACTTCATCCTGATTTGCAATCAATTCGTTTTCCTGTTGAATTGAATCTGGCATAAAATATTTTGCTGCATCCAAAATGTTTGCAATCACAATTCGCTGCCAGGGAAATAAATATGAAATTCCAAATGTTTTTTTTGCTGCCAGAGTAACAAAGTCTGTACAGGTAAAATTTGCGTCTTCTTTTTGCGCCGGAAAATCTACGCCTTCTTCAAAAACTTTCACACTATATATCTACGTGTAAAAATCAAAATCCGCAAAAAAAAACAAGATTTTCTGCCTGTTTAAATAAAGTAGAAATTAAATTTCTATGAAATCTGCTGGTAAAAAAAACTAAAAACAGTGATTTTAGCAGCAAATCACAAATCCGCGTGACAAAAGACTGTTTCTTAAGCAAAATTCCGCGTGCTAACAGAAGCTCTTCTCTTAATCAAAAAATCTTCGTGCATTGTTTAATCATTTAAAAAATGCGATAATCTTTTTATGGAAACACGAAACATTTTTGAAAACATTTCTTGTATCGACCACCGGTACTCATTGTCGGAAGCCGAAGTTTTTGACGGCCTTTCTAAATATATTTCCGAAGAAGCGTCTGTCCGCTCACATGCAAAATGTGAAGCAGCACTCGTTAAGGCGCACTTGAAATTGCGCGGTGAACTTACTGACGAAATTTCAAAGCAGCTTGATGAAGTTGCTGAAAATATTGATCCGGAAGAAGTTTACAAAGAAGAAGAAAAAACAAAGCACAATATCCGTGCTTTGGTAAACGTGATGAAAACAAAGGTTAATGGCGAAATCGGACCTCTTATTCACCTTGGAGCAACTTCAGTTGATATTTTGGATACTGGATTGAGCTGCAGAATGCGCGATGTTACTCAGAATGTTGTACTTTCGGAACTTAAAAAACTTGAAAATTTTTTGTGTGATATTGCTGAGCGTGAATGCGAAACTCCTCAGGTTGGCAGAACTCACGGACAGCACGCAGTTCCAATCACTTTTGGCTGGGAAATTGCTGAATTTGTTGCCAGACTCGGAAAATCAATCATAAAAATTGATGAACTTAGTCATGATTTGGTTGGTAAACTTGCAGGTCCTGTTGGTGCATATAATGGACCAAGTATGATTGTAAAAGATCCTGAAGAACTTGAAAGAACTTACGTTGAATTTCTGGGACTCAAGCCAAGTGAATATTCAAATCAGTTAGTTGAAGCAGAACATGTTCTGCGGCTTTTGCTTGAAATGAATGTTGCCTTTGGAATTATTGCAAATCTTGCCGATGACCTTCGTAACCTTCAGCGCAGTGAAATTGGCGAAGTTTTTGAATATTTTGCAGCCACTCAGGTTGGCTCCTCTACAATGCCGCAGAAACGAAATCCGTGGAACAGCGAACACGTAAAATCTTTGTGGAAGGCAATGTGTCCGCGCGTAATCACATTCTATATGGATCAAATTTCAGAGCATCAGAGAGATCTTTCAAATTCTGCAAGTCAGCGTTTTATTGCTGATTATGTTGCTGGCTTTACAATGGCAGTTGCAAGAATGAATTCTGTTGTAAAAGGCCTGCAGGCTGACAGAGAAAATATGGTCCGCAATCTAGAAAATGCCGGCGGTAAGGTAAAAGGCGGCGTTCTGGCAGAACCAGCTTACATTTTGCTTGGAGAAGCCGGCTACAATGACGGTCACGAAGTTATCCGCAAAATCACTTTGGAAGCTGAAAAATCTGGAAAAACTTTCTTTGAAGTTTTAAAAACTCACGAAAAAGAATTTGCCGACATTACAGCACAGCTTGAAAAACTTGGCGTTGAAAATCCGGCAAACTTCTTTGAGCACCCTGCAAACTACTGCGGTCTGGCAGCAAAAAAATCAAAGCGTCTTGCACAGAAATATCGCAAACTTATGGCAGACCTGTAAATTTACAAGATTTTTGTTTTGCTAAAAAACTCACGCAAAAAATTGGTTTAAAAACTGATGGTGCGTGAGTTTTTTTATTTTAAAAACTTCTGGAAATTGCAATTTTGGCACTAAGTTTTCTGAAAAAAATCTGAAATTTCTTGAATATTTAAAATTATGCTTTAAAATGTCTTAAAAAGGATTACCTGACATTTTTATGTCGTGCAGCTTGCTTAATAAGTTTAGTTCATAATGTTATTTTGGCGGACTTTGTCATTTAGACGAACTCTGTTATTTAGAACCTGTTTCGGAATTTCATAACAAAATATCTTGTGCGAAGCCGTTAACGACTATCAGGTTCAGAATGACTTTACTTTTGAGGTAAGTTCTGGAATTCCTTTTATTTGAGTTTTATTTGCTCAAAAAAATTTAACAAAGTGCTTTTCCTACATTTGATTCATCCAACCCTTTATTTTCACTTTTTGAAAAATAGGAGATTTTTATGTTTAAAAAAATTTTAAAATTTGCCGGGCTTATACTGCCTGCGTTTTTTATTTCCTGTTCAAATTCTCTTGATGATTCTTCTGTCAGTTTTTCGCTTTCAAATTCAGCAGTACGCTCGATTACAAGTGAATCTAGTGGAAACTGGAATTTAAAAATCAGTCTTTCAGGCGACATAAATCAGGAAAAATCCTTTTCAATAGAAAAAGACGCACTTGAAAACGGACAGAGTTTTTTGATTGAAGGTCTTGAAAGTTCCTCAACTGTTAATGTTGATGTTTCGGTGTGGTGTAGTGAAGTTCAGTATTATGAGGCAAAAGAGAAAAAATCAGTAGTTTTGCAAAATAAAGAAAATTCAGTTGATGTGGTTTTAGAAAGAAATATTTCTTCAGCAAGTGTTTCGGCAAAAAAAGCATCTGATACTTTGATTGGCGCCGTGGATTCTGATGGAAAAATTTATACATACATTTCGACTTTGCAGGAACTTCCGGCTCTTCCTTACACAACACAAATTGCCTTTACTCTTGCTGACGGTTCAAGTTCTGGAAATTATGCTTACAATTCGTACGAATGGTATTTAAATGGCGAAAAATTAGAAAATGATTTGTCGATCGGGCAAATTCTTATTAAAAACAGTGCAACTTTTGAACTTGCAAAAACTGATTCTGTTGTTTTAAGCACAGATGAACAGACGAATGTAAACTCGCTTGTGTGTATTTTTGGCACAGAAAGCGAATATTCATCTGCGGAATTTAAGTTTTTAGTAACTGCAGAATAAAAATTTTAACTTTTACCAGATGATTTTACAAAAACAAAATAAAAAAATGGAGAAGATCTTATGAAAAAATTTAATCTGCTAAAAAGTGCTTACTGCGTCGCGTCTTTGCTGACGGTGATGGCGGCATTTTTGACTTTTGGCTGTACAAACCTGATTGATTCTAAAATTCAAGGAGCCGCGTCAAATGATCAGAATGTTTCAGAATCAGAAAGCGGAACATTTAAAATCAATCTTGTAAACAGTGCCCGCTATATTGCAGCTGCTGATTATGAGTTGTCAGATGTAAATGACTGGACTGTAACTTTTACAGAAGAACTATCTTCTTCGTCAACTGAAGAAACTAAAACTTACGAGATTTCTACTTCAGCAGCAGATTCTTCTGCAAATTCGCCTTCAGTTTCTTATGCTGACGGAACTCTTAATGTAAAACTTATGCCAACAGGAATTTACACAGTTTTGCTAAGCGGAACGTCTGAAGACTTTTCAGTTTCTGGAAGCAAAAGCGGCGTTGTGGTTTCTGTAGATTCAAGCGAAAATTCAGTAACTATGCTTGTAGGACTTACAAAAACTTCTGAGGGAACAGGCTCACTTTCTCTTTCGCTTACAGATTCAAATTCTGCACTTTCAAATTACAGTTCAAGTCTGCTTGTAACTTTGCAGGGCGCAACAAGTGCAAATGATACAAAAATTTATTCAACAAACGATGAATCAAAATCACTTACCGTAAGTTATTCAGAGTCGGTTTTAACAGTAACAGGTTCATCAATTGCTTCCGGCTGGTACAAAATTTCTTTTTATGTAAATGATAGTTTAAAAGTTTATGTTCCAAGTGATTGCGTGATGATAGAAATTGCTGACGGAATTGAAACAACTGCAGAAACAACACTTTCTGTTGCAAGCGTGAAAAATTATTATGCAACAAATAAAACATCTTCTTACAACGGACTTGCAACTGTAAGCCGCGCAAATCTTACAAGTCTGCTTAACCGCCTTGCAGAAAAACTTCCGGACGAAGGCGCAGTCAATATTTATGTTGATGAACTTCCAGAAATCGACATTGATGCAATTACTTCGTTAAAGGCTGCTTTCAAAGACGGTACAGAAAAAACTCTTTCAATTTACGAAGAAAACGAAGAAACTGCAGCCTTAGAAATTTCTGAAGATGCAGATTCTGGTTCAGGTTCAATTACGATTTCAAATGCACTTATACTTTCTGCTTCTGACACAAGCAATACTTTAAGTGCTGGCAATATCACCAGCAATAGCAACAGCGGAGTTACGATCACTCTAAAAAACGGAGCAGCAATTTCTACAGAATGCCGGATTCCTTTATTAAACTTTTATGCGGTTGATTCTACTGGAGCAAAAGACAATTGGAGTGCATATATAACACAGCCTTTCTTAACAGCAGTTTCTGATTATTCTGACTATATTTCGCTTTACGAATACGGTAAAACTGAAAGTTCTTCAAATTATGCACTTAACATAGTTGATTCCAGTACTTCGGATGAAAGTTCATCTGGTTACGTTTATTATGTAAAACCTGCTTCAAGTGCAGTTATTTCTGCAGAAAGTTTTGGAAATTCCGCTTCAATTAGTGCAGCTTTATCTGGCGTGGCAGATTCTTCTTATAGTTCTGACAGCACAATT
The DNA here is from genome assembly GCA_963601995.1 of bacterium. Lineage (GTDB taxonomy): Bacteria > Spirochaetota > Spirochaetia > Treponematales > Treponemataceae > Treponema_D. Next base: position 5,785 of record CAVCIJ010000192.1, read on the forward strand.
CCTTACGATGATGACACCCTAACGTTTACAATTTCAATCGACGAAAGTTTTGGAACGCCGCAAAGCTATGCCTGGTATCTAAACGGAAACTCTCTTGCTGTCAGCACTTCAACTGAAGTAAGTTCTGAAGCTGAAAGTTCTTCAACAAGTTTTAATCCGCGAAATACTGAGCTTGATGTGGACGGCACAAATACAGTTTCCTGCTATGCTTTGATTGACGAAGTAATGTATCTTGCAGAAATGAACTTTACTTTTAAAACTGCACAAAGAAGTGCGGCTGTATGGTTCGACAATATTAACATAAGTGACTCTTACACATATTCTTTTATGCAGACTGCAGATGATACAGATAATTCAGTTTCAGGCAGTGCCCTTATTTCTAGTTTGAGCTCAAGTCCTCTTTATTGTTTTGATTCAGACTTTAATTTGTGGACTATAGAAAGTGTTAGTGATGATTATAATTTGAAAAAGTATGAAATTGTAAATTCAACAGGACTTTACAGTACAACGCCAGCACAAAATGTAACTTTAACCGACGGTACAAATAACATTACGTCTAAGCCTTCTGATATTACTTATGATGTTGAAAATAATTTAATTTACATTTTGCAATACGGTGATGAAAATTCATCAATTTACGTATATTCAACCGAAGATGTTCCGGCTTATAAAACAAGTATTAGTTTTTCTAGAAGCATAACAATCGGCAGTTATACAGTTTCAATTATTCCAAGCCAGATTGCGGTAAACGGAGGTACTGCATATATTGCGGCTTCTGCTACTGTTGATAATACTACTATCAACTGCAATATTTATAAAATCACATTTGCAACTGACGGAACTACAACAACTGTAATTCCTGAAACTTTTGTTGACTCGACAACCTTAACTGCAAACTTAACTGACTACGACAGTTCTTTGAGTTCTAATAATTCATACAGCAGTATGAAAATTACTGATTTGCAGCTTGGAGACGGCGCAGGAAATTACACAGACAATATTTATGTACTTGTAAGGGAATATACAAATTCTCTGTCTAACACCTCTGCAAGCGTTCAAGACAGTGAAGGTAATTACACTATCTTCAGTAGAGGTGCTTTGCTTAGTATAAATACAGAATCTGGTAATTCAATTACTGTAAACGGCTGGACTACAAGCACACAAACTTATACAGATATGACTGATTTTCCTTTTAAGTTTTATGCACCACAAAGTTCTTCAGCAGGCGTTGAATTTTACGGACCAACACATTTTGCGGCAGTTGTTCCAAAGAAGATTGTTATTCTTGATGATGGAGTTGCAATTGGCAGTTATGCTGCTGATGATTATAATCCTTACTTTTCTGTTAGCAATAAAGACAGCCTCGTTGAGTTTGATATTGCAGAAAGCAGTGGCTTAACACGCGGTGCAACTGTAAGTGCAACAAAACCAAACTTAGGCACAGGTTTTTCATTGACGGATTAGAACAATTTTTGACGGAGTAGTGTTCTGGTGTTTACTAAGCCAAAAATAAAAGTTTCAGTTTGCATTCCTGTTTGTGCTACAGAAGATTTTCTTGAAGTGTGCTTAGAAAGCGTTGCACTTCAGGAACTTCATTCTGCTGATAAACGCAAAAAAGACTGGCTTGAAATTATTGTTGTTGATGATAATGGCTTTTCTTCAATGACGGCAAGCCAGATTGTAAAGAGGTTTTTAAAAAGGCACAAAAAAGAGAAAATTGCTGTAAGTTTTATTCAGCACGAAAAAAACAAGGGACTTGTTGAGGCGAGGAGAACTGCCGTTTACGAAGCTTGCGGCGATTACATTATGTTTTTAGACAGCGATGACACCTTGCCTCCTGGCGCAATTTGTGCACTGTACGAAAAGGCTGCAGAAAGCGGTGCAGATATTGTTCATGGTCTGGCAAATATTTGTGTAAAAGGCATAAGTCCTGACTTTTGTAAAATGACTTGTGTTTGCAATGACGATGTTGAAAATGAGTTTTTGAACAAGCGTATTTTAGACATTAAGTCAAAGGCGAACAGAGTTTATTCTGGAACGCTGGAAAATCGTGCTGTATTAGATGAATATTTGCTTGAAGAAAAAATTTCTGGATTTTTGTGGGGAAAGATTTTTTCGCGTGACTTGTGTTTAGAGGCGTTTAATGAAATTCCTTTATGCTACTGTATTTTTGGCGAAGATTTTTTAACGTATTTTTATCTTTCGTATTTTTCAAAAAAATATGTAGGAATTAAAAATGCTGTTTATAATTATTTTGTAGACACAGGAATTTCTTCTAATAAAAAAATTTATGATTTAAATGAATGGAAGAAAGTTTGCTCAGCATCAAGCGTGGCTGCAATTTTACTGAATTGGATTGAAGAGGGGCGTTGCGGGGATTCTTTCCCGCTGGAAGGAGTAGCGCAAAAGCCAGAATTGGCTTTGGAGCGAGGGGAAGGCTTTCCCCGCCTGAATGAAAAAGAAATCGATGCTGTTAAGAAAAATTGCACATCTTATGCGGCGAACAATTTGGCTCAACTAAAGAAAGCGGTCGCACCGGAATTGCAGAAGAAAGCGTACGAAATGCTCTGCGACTGGTGGGGCGAAGAAATGATAAAAAATGTGGAAAGAGGTTCCGAAAAGGCTTCGGAATGACGAGCGATTATGGGAGAAAAAG
>CAVCIJ010000193.1:0-4170 GCA_963601995.1 bacterium
AAGCAAGACGCTCTTTTGCATCATTTATGTTTCCAGCACAAATTTCATCAATTTCACTAATTTCAAGGAAAGTAAAGAGTAAAAAGAATTTTCTAACATCAGCATCAGCAACATTGCGCCAGTACTGAAAAAATTCAAATATGCTGGTAAGATTCGGATCAAGAAAAATTGCACCTTTTTCTGTTTTTCCCATTTTTTTACCATCAGAACGCGTAATCAGCGGGAATGTAAGTCCAAAAGCCTGATGTTCTTCATTAAGTTCAGTTGTTCCACCAAATTTTCTGCGGATTAAATCAACTCCGGCAGTAATATTTCCCCACTGATCATCACCTCCAATCTGAAGGCATGCACCGTACTTCTGATGAAGATTCAAGTAATCGTAAGCCTGAAGAAGCTGATAGTTGAACTCAATAAACGAAAGACCCCTCTCAAGACGCTGCTTGTACGCTTCAAAAGTGAGCATCTTGTTTACAGAAAAGCATGAGCCAATGTCGCGAAGAAAATCAATGTAATTCAAGTCTGCAAGCCAGTCCTTGTTGTTAACGGCAATTGCAGTTTTTTCATCAAAACCAATAAATTTATTAAGCTGAGTCTTAATATGCTCCACATTTGAGTCAATCTGCTCGTAACTAATCATTTTGCGCATTTCAGTTTTGCCACTAGGATCACCAATTCTTGCAGTACCGCCGCCAATAAGAGCAATTCCGCAGTGACCGGCTTTTCTAAGATGACGCAAAGCAAAGAATGGAACCATATGTCCAATGTGCAAAGATGGACCTGTAGGATCACAACCGACATAAAAAGTAACAGAACCTTCATCCATTTTTTTAGAAAGACCTTCAAGATCCGTGCACTGTGCATAAAAACCGCGTTCTTTTAAAATTTCAAGAGCCTTATTCATTTTTTTTCCTCAATTATTTTGGATTTTAAATTTATTTGAAAATTTAATTTGATTTTTTTATGAATTTTCAGTACGTAAAAAATCTGCATAAAATCAGCAGAAAAATTATTTTTTTATATCATTTTTAAAATCAACAATTTTTAAAATAATTGCCTGATAATCGCTGAATAAAAAAAACATAGGCTGATTTTACAATATTATTTAAAGCTCAACAAGACATCGAATTGAATCAGCTAAGGAATTGAATTTTTTCTTTTCAAGCACGCCACATTCCACGTACCGAAATTTTTCCTCAGAATAAATTTTTCTTTTCTTTGTGTGTTAAGAAAAATTCTTTTAGTAACTCGTCCCAAAAAATATTTTCCCGCTAGAATTTATTTTTATTTTTTTTCAAAATAAAGCCTAGCCGCGGCTGGAAGGGACGAAGTGTGTTTGCCGTAAGGCAAATACCGTAAGCCCTGCAAGGCGCGCCGAAGTAAAAAAATATGCTCCTCAAACAAAAAATCAGCAGACAGCAAGAGCTAAAAGTCATTCGACATTGTGTTTTTTTCGTGATAATATATGTCTTGTTGTTTGGGAGAATTTTATGTCTAACAAAATTCAGCTTTTGATTGTTGATGATTCAATTATGGATCGTATGGTTTTACGCAATATTCTCGAAAAAGATTATGACATTGTTGAGGCACAAAACGGCTATGGTGCGCTCGAAATAATACGTAATAATTCAAACATAAAAGGAATGCTTTTAGACATTTCAATGCCTGTTCTTGACGGATTTGGAGTCTTAAGCAACTTAAACAGAAAGGTTCTTGAGAGGATTCCAACTCTTTTAATTTCTTCGGAAGCTACAAAAGAAATTATTTTAAAAGCCGCAAATTTTGGCGTTGCAGGATTCATAAAAAAGCCGTTTAATTCCACAATGATTCTTGCAAAACTTAAGTCACTTTACGGGCAGAACGAAAATTTTCTAGAAATGCAAATGCGAAATTCAATTACAGAAGTTGAATTGCAGGAAACCCTTCTTTACATAGAAAAGTTGCGGCGGGTTTATCTTACCTATCTTAAAAGCGAAGAAAAAGAAGATTTTCTTTACCGGCATGTTTCTGAAATTATGCACATTATTATAAGCGAATATTATATGACAAAAAATCCGCACGATCTTACACCCGAAAGAATTGAAATTATAAGTCAGGCTGCATATTTTTATGACATCGGAAAAATTATTATCAGAAATGAGCGTGCTCCTAAAAAATATTCGCAGGGAAATATGGAAGAAACTATTCCTGAAACACACACAATTGCCGGCGCAGATTTAATCAGCACAAATACAAGTCCGCGTGTTTCTTATTTTGTAAAGATAGCCTCTGATTTTTGTATGCATCATCATGAAAGATACGACGGTCAAGGTTATCCGCACGGATTAAGAAGTTCAATCAATAATATTTACACACAGTTTCTTTCAATGACAATTGAATTTGCAAAAAACTTTTTTACTCACGGAAGAATTGATGTAGACGTTTTTGATATGGCAGCATCTTTTGTATTCAACAATAAGGAAGCGTATAAACCAGAGTGCATAGAAATTCTGGAATTAAGTCAGGACGAAATAATCAGCTACTATCAAAAAAATCCTCAAAAACGAAAGTAGCAGACTAATTAAAAATAAAAATCACTAAAAATTGCTTTATTTATCGTAAACGCAAAATCTGACTAAAGTTAAATTTTTTAAGGACCAATATCAGATTTGATTTTACTAGGAAAGAAAAATGGAATATGGATTTTTAAGAGCGGCTTGCATAAGCCCAAAACTTGAGGTTGCCAACTGTTCATTCAATGCAGGGCAAATTATAGAATGCGTCAGGAAAGCACAGGAATTTAAAATTCAGTTTCTTGTTTTTCCGGAACTCTGCATAACCGGCTACACCTGCCAGGATCTTTTTTTGCAGCAAACCCTGCAAAGTTCAGCAGAAGAAGCCTTAAAAAAAATTTGCCGCGAAACAAAAAATTCTAAAATTCTTTTTGCAGTGGGACTTCCGCTTGCAATAAAAAACGAAATGTACAACTGCGCAGCTTTTTGCAGCAAAGGAAAAGTTGTTGCAATTGTTCCAAAATCATACATTCCAAATTATTCTGAATTTTACGAAGGAAGATGGTTTTCGCCCTACACAAGTAAATCTGTTATCAGCGTAAATTTAGGAAGCGATTCTGATTTTCAGGAAATTCCTTTCGGCACAAATATTATAATTCAGGATACAAAAAATCCGGCAATAAGAATTGCCTGTGAAATCTGCGAAGATCTTTGGGTAAGCAAAAGTCCGTCTGTAGGACACGCAAATGCAGGAGCAACTGTAATTGCAAATTTAAGTGCCAGTAATGAAGTTGCCGGCAAAGCTGAATACAGAAGACTTTTAGTTTCGTCAGTTTCAGCAAAACTTTACTGTGCGTACATTTATGCAAATGCGTCAAATGACGAAAGCACAACTGATATGATTTTTTCAGGTCATAATCTGATTGCACTTAACGGAAGTATAAAAGCACAGTCAAGGCTTTTTGAAGACTGCGGAAATTTTACAATCGCAGATCTTGATATTCAAAGACTAGTTCAAGAGCGTGTAAAATGCACAAGTTTTGTTCAGTGCAGCAAAAAAGATTACGATTATGATAATTTGACTTTTTATAAAACAGTAAGCGTCTGTCTTGAAGAGAATTTATTCAATCAAGAAAATTCAAAAAATGAAAAAATTATAGACGGAATTGAACTGCATCCTTTTGTTCCAGAAGACACAATTTTAAGAAAAGAGAGATGTCTTGCCGTTATAGAAATGCAGGCTGAAGGACTTGCAAAAAGACTCCGTCACATTCATTCACAAAGTGCTGTTATAGGACTTTCAGGCGGTCTTGACTCAACTCTTGCTCTTTTAGTTACAGCACGCGCCTTTGACAAATGCTCAATCAGCCGCGAAAAAATTCTATGTGCAACAATGCCGGCTTTTGGAACCACAGACAGAACTTATCAAAACGCCTGTTCTCTTGCAAAGGAAATTGGTGCTTCATTAAAAGAAATTGACATAAAAAAATCAGTTCTCCAGCATTTTGATGATATTGGTCACGACACAAAAACACACGATGTTACTTACGAAAATGCACAGGCAAGAACAAGAACCTTAGTCCTTATGGATCTGGCTAATCAAACAAATGGAATTGTCATAGGAACAGGAGACTTGAGCGAACTTGCGCTTGGCTGGTGTACTTACAACGGAGATCAAATG
>CAVCIJ010000194.1:0-4386 GCA_963601995.1 bacterium
GTATAAACATAATCAGAAGTTAATTCATAATTACGTTTATTTTCTTGAAGAAAAAAATAACAATTCCAAAGAAAAATCACAAAAATCTGATAAAAAAAACATAAATTTAACGCCTCTTGTAAACCCAGAACTTTACGAAGTTTCTTCAATTCCTAGTGCAAAATTTACGCAGAACTTCTTAAAAAAATACAAAAATGCGAAAGATACAGAAAATTTTTCAGCCTCAATTTATGACGGAAAAAATCATTTTATTGCAAGTGCAAAAAAAATTCCTGAACTGGGAATTCTCGTTGTAAATGCAGTTGACGTAAGAATAAACAGAACGACGCAGTTTACGCTTTTATTCACAAGTATTGTCGGAAGCCTAAGCTTAATTTTTATTCTGCTGATTATACTTGTTTACACTACAAAAAATCTTTTAAAAGGCGTTTACTCAATCATTGACGGAATGAAGCAGGTTCGCAGCGGAAATCTTGATATCGAAATAAAAGAAATCGGCAATGATGAAATTACAGAAACTCAGCGCACTTTTAACCAGATGGTTGTGCAGTTAAGAAGCCAAATGAATCAAATAAAAATGAAACAGGAACTCATCACCGAAACTGAAATGAAGGCAATGATGAACCAGATAAACGCACATTTTCTTTACAACGTTCTTGAAACAATCAGAATGCAGGCACTCATAAATGACGACAACGAAACTTCAGAAAGTATTTTGATTTTAGGAAAAATGATGCGCTACTGCCTAAAATGGCGTGTTGCAAAGGTTCCTCTTTCGCAGGAACTCGAATATATAAATTCATACATTTACATCCTCAACATAAGAAATGATTACAAAATCGATCTTGAAGTAAACATCAGCAAAAAATTTATGGAACTTGAAATTCCTAAAATGGTTCTTCAGCCTTTTGTAGAAAATTCATTTTTTTATGCAATTGAACCGCTCGCTCAGGATGCACTCATAAAAATTTATTCCGAAGAAGATCAAAACAAAAACATTGTGTGGCTTTGTGTACAGGATTTTGGCTGCGGAATGACATACAAAAAAATCGCTGAAATTCAAAATTATCTTGACAGTGAAACACCAGAAAATGAGTCATCAAAGGGAAGCATCGGATTAAAAAACATACAAATGCGCCTCAGCATAATTTATGGCACAGAATACAGACTTCAGATTATTTCAAAAGAAGGAAAAGGCACGCTGATTAGAGTTCCAATTCCGCTCTAAAAAATAAGACCTTAAAAAACGCAAAATTTTGCAGGAGAGAAAAATATGATTACAATTGTAGTTGCAGACGATGAAAAATTGATCCGCGCCGGAATCAAAAAAATTCTTTTGGAAAATTTAGGCAGCGATCTTAATATTTTGGAAGCAAAAAACGGCAAAGAAGCTCTCGAAATCTGTCAAAAAGAGCAGCCTTATGTAATTATAACAGACATAAGAATGCCGGGAATGGACGGCGTAGAACTTATGGGAGCAATTTCAACTTTAAGAGAAAAGCCGGCAATCATAGTTTTAAGCGGATTTGATGACTTTACATATGCAAAATCTGCAATAAGCAATGGAGCGCTTGCATACATTTTAAAGCCTGTCGACCAAAAAGAACTTATAGACGCAGTAAACAAAGCACTTAATTCAGTAAAAAACGAAGAAAAGCAGGAAAACGAACAAAAACTGCGCAGCATAATTTACGACGGCACAATCAAAAACGGAATAAAACTTAATGAAGAAGATTTTAAAAGCGGATATTGCTGCGTAAGCGTAAACGGAATTTTAGGAAGTCACCTTGAATCTTTGTTTGAAGACCTAAATCCCTGCTACGTACTCGAACAAAAAAAAGAATACGCATCTATTTTAATTTCAAAAGCAGAAACTGAAAAAATCAAGCAAAGCAAAAATTTTTTATCTTATGTTGTGGGCATAAGCGAAAGTGCAAAATCACTTTCGGACTTAAGAAAACTTTGCTACCAGTCAATTTCTGCCATGCTGCAGTCATTCTTTGAAAAATCAGAAAAAAACGAAAAAATAAGGGGAATTTACGAATTTACAATCGACTCGTACATTTCAGATTTTTCAGAAATCGACACAAAATGGGACAAAGTAATCGCGTCGCTGGATTTGCTTTCTACAGAAGACATCAAAAAAAATTTAAATATTCTCTTAAATTTCTCGGACTTTCCAAAACAAAAACGCGGCGAAGTTCTGCATTACATCTACGAAAAAGTCGTCAACAATCTTTTTAAGCGCTACCCAAAACTAAACGATTCAGATTCTTACCTGTATTTAAAAGGTCTGATGATAGAAAATATCGACCAAAGCGAAAGTCTTACTGAATGGAAGCGTTATATGCTCGATTATTTTCTCTACCTCGTAGAAGTTTTAAAGCAGCAGCAGGGAAAATATCCGTACATCACAAAGGCAATTTCCTACATTTCAAGTCATTATTCAGAAGACATCACAATGGCAACCGTCGCAAATTACGTTTCAATGAATTACACCTGGTTCAGCGAAAAATTCAAAGAACAGGTCGGCGTAAATTTCAACGATTATCTAAAAAAATTCCGAATGGAGCAGGCAAAACATCTTCTTGAAATGGGAACATACAAAGTTTACGAAGTAGCGGCAAAATGCGGCTTCAAAGACGTAAAACACTTTATGAAATCCTTCCGCGAAATGAACGGAATGTCGGCAGGCGAATGGGCAAGAACTCACGGCAACATTTTAGGCGACTGATTTTTTTTATTTTTCCGGAGCAAATTTATTTTACTTACGACCGGTCTTCCAGCCTTCGCTATTCGCTCATTCCAGCACTTCGTGCTTGAACTTCGGGCTTCCACGCCGGGCTAAGTTTTCTTATCGCCTGAAATTTTCTTCATATTTATCAATAATTGCCTGCCGTAATGCACGACCTTCAACTTGAAATTTTTGTATAGAATCAATATTTTCACGAGTAATCATCACTTGACCTTCATAAATATCAGTTTTTTTGTAATCATTTTTTCTTGCTGCTGTTTCTGCATTTCTATGCTGTGGAGAAAAGGGTAAATTATATATATCGCTGTTTTTTAACACCCAGTATTTTACGCAATCTCTGTAAACAGCAAACCAAAGCATAACATCGCAGCAAGTTGGTTTTATCTGCTGAAAATTCATAAGAAAATCGTTTGTTGAATTTGAAGGAAGTGCTTTCATATACAAAGGCTCATTCGGTCTGTTTCTGTCCACAGCACGAGAACCTTTCACTTCGATTTTTATATTTTTGCCCATATATGACAAAAACAAATCATACTGCCCTTTATAAGTTGGATCGATTTTCTTTGATGGACGCTTTAATTCTGGTTCAACAGCTAAAAGATGGCTAAAGCCCCATGTGTCGCCAAATCCTCTGGGGGCAGAAATTTCAAAAACATAGAGATATAAATTTCTATTGATATAATCATTTCTCAATTCAAGATAGTCGTCATAAGAAAGAATTTTTTCGTCAACAAGTTTTGTTATAATATATTCATATCTGTTAAAAGGATACACATTCTGAATATTTTCAATTTCCAAGCGAAAATCATCTGCATTTTTTAATTTTGAAATTAGTTTTTCCAATTCGTGCTCAAGAATTTCCATAAACACTCTTTTTTATATAATCATATTCTGTTTTAGAGATTCTAAAATAATCACAAATCAGTTTATCAGCATCTTTCTGGCTTTTTGCATTGCTTAAAATATCAACATAGATTTTATAAAATTTTTCGCTTAAATCTGAATTTAATACTGGTAATGGGAAAGTTTGAAAATGCTGCTTTAAAACTTTTTTCGATTTAAATTTTTTCTGATAAATAAACGAATAAACAGGACTATTAAAAAGGCAGACAAGCATTTCCATCGGATAATCAGAAGAAATAATCATATTTGCACTATTCAAAAACAACTGACCGTCATCTAAGGCACAGACAATTTTATCAGCAATAAATCTGTAAACTATCTTTTTTGAACGATATATTGATACTGGTGCAACCTGCTGAAATGTATCAGGCGTAAAATTTATAAAAACCTCTGGACTTTTTAATTTGTATGGAATTATATCTTTTCCTCTAAAAATCGGTTCGTCATCATTCATTTTTATTTCATGAAGATATTTTTTATTATTGCCAGTTACAATACCCAAAGCAAATTTTGTATTTTCGGAAAGTCTTGCTGTTCCTAACGAATAAATCTTATTTAAAAGTTTATCGTCAATTTCAGAAATATCGTAAGAAATTAAATAATCAGGAGCAGTTATATTTTTTTTATTGAGTTTATATTTTTTTCCCTTTTCAACAATAATCTGGCTTTCATTTTTTGTAATTTCAGAAAGTCTTAAAAGTACACATTCAGATTGAACTCCTTTAAAA
>CAVCIJ010000195.1:0-3708 GCA_963601995.1 bacterium
GTTTCAAAGGGAAATAAACTTACATTCTATGTTCCTTTAAGTGAATTTGAAGCTTCTACTACAACAGCAACAGAATTTGCTTTGATTTTTGGCGGAACAGGAAGTCTTACAGTTAATGAAATTTATTTTGCTGCAAAAGATGATCCTTCAACTAGAGCTGTAACAGCAATTACAATGTCTTCTTCAGGAACTCAGGTTAAACAGGAAGGTACCATTACATTTACTGTAATAGATTCAAACTACAACGATGTAACTAGCGATGTAAGTTTTACAATTGAAGGTGAAGATGCTACAGGTTCTACTATTGATGGCAATGTTCTTACTGCAGGAACTGAAAGCAAAAGTGGCGGAACTGTAACTGTAAAAGCAACTTATACTGTTGACAGCGAAGACTTTACAGATACAGCAACAGTTACAGTAATTGGTTCTCTTACAAATGAGATAACAGCTCTTTCTTTCCAATTAGCTTATCTTGCACCAAATTGGTCTGCAATTTTGAACAACGTAGACAAACTTGATGCTGCTGCTGACTATGTAAGCATTGACGATACTAACAAAACAGTATCTTATAAACTTCCTAGTGGTCTTGCAGAGCGGTGGCAGGCACAGCTTAAAATTGGTACTGATGCTGATGTTTCAAACGGCGACAGCTGGTACTTTAGCTGTAAGCTTTCTGGCGTAACTGGCGGCTACACAATAAAACTCAATAACGATGAATCTTTAATCAACCAGCAGACAGGCACTATTGAAGACGCAAGTGCTGGTGTAACTGTTACACTTTCAGGAACTGCTTCACAAGGCTACACTGATCTGCCGATTATGTTTGACTTTGGAACTTGTTCAGAAGGAACAGTTGTAATTTCTGACATTGTATTTGCAATAACAGAAAAAGCAACTGAAGCAAGTGATGATACAGAAGATTCTGGCAGTTCAGATGAAAGTTCAATTGACTGGAGCAGTATTAGTTGGGCAGACAACGGAAGTGACAACTCTTCTTATACAGGCAAGTTTAAATTCTATGCTGTTGACGGAGAAGGAAGCCTTGTAAACATTCAGAAGCCTGGATTTGCAAGTGAAGCAGGACTTTATGTAACATTCAATTCTGCACCAAGTGCTTTTTCTTTAGACTCAACTGCGTATGATTTAGACGGAGCTGGCGTAGTTTTACACTGCAGTGCATTTACAGAACAGGAAACAATTTTTACAGTAACACTTAATTCTACAAAATACAAATGTGCAGTTTATTACGCTGATGGCACTACAAGTGAGTAAAGTGCAAGTCTAAAAAGAAATACTAAAAGTATTTCACTACGACTTTAGTTTTCAGGCAGGTTTTAAAAATTTTTTAAAACCTGCCTTTTTTTATACAAAAAACTGTGCTTTAAAATCATCAAAATTTTAAGTAAAATCTGCGTATTTATGGAAATTACAATTCTTTGTGATGTGGTTGATAATTTTGGCGACATCGGTTTTGTGTACAGACTTTCACGAAATATTTGCCAGCTTCGTCCAGAAGCAAAATTAAATCTTGTTGTAAGTAATCTTTTTTCGTTTAGCAAAATTGAGCCTAAGATAAATCCTTCTCTTGCAGTTCAAAGTTTTGCAAAATTTAAAATTTTTGACTGGAATAATGCTGCTGTTTGCAAAGATGAGTTTTGTGCAAATCCGCCTGAAATTATAATTCAGTGTTTTCAGTGCAAGCGTCCGCTTTGGCTTGAAGAAATTCTTTTTGCAAAGGAAAATAAATCTTTTTTTTACATTATAAATCTTGAATATTTGACGGCGGAAACCTGGACGGACGATTTTCATCTTTTAAAAAGTGCAACAAGAAGTCCTTTTGTAAAAAAAGTGAATTTCTTTCCGGGTTTTACGTGTAAAACTGGCGGTCTTGTTTTAGATGAAAGTTTTATGACTTTTGCAAATGAAAGATTTTCTGCGCTAAAAACAAAAAATTGTGGCTTTGCAAAAAATAAAAATCATTTAGCATTTGATTATTTAAAAGATTTTGTGCCACAAAGTGACCTTAAGCATTTTTTTGATGCAGATACTTTTTGCGTTAGTTTTTTTACCTACCAAAGAAATTGCGATGCTGAAATGAAGGCTCTTTTTGATTTTGAAAATTTTATGAAAATCAAAAATCCACATTTTAAGATACATATTTTTGTTTCGCCTGGTTTGAGTAAGGAATGCGCAGAATTGAGTGCAAAAAAGTTTTCTCTTGATTTTTCTGAATTAAAATATCTTCCGCAGCAATCTTGGGATGCATTTTTAAGCCTTTGTGACTTTAATTTTGTACGCGGAGAAGATTCTTTTAGCCGCGCCTGTCTTTTAGGCATTCCATTTGTTTGGAATGCCTATGTTCAGGAAGATGAATTTCAACTTGTTAAGGCTGAGGCTTTTTTAAAAAGTCTTGAGCCATTTTTTGATAAAGAGATTTTTGCTGACTTAAAAAAATATTTTTTGAATTTCAATTTAAGTGAAAATGCAGAAATTTCAAACACGGCGATTTTTAAAAGTGAAGAACTTTGTGAGGTTAGAGATTATGTTTTTAATAACAAAAGTGATTTTTTGTCGCAAAGTGAACTTTTGTTTGAGCTGCTAAAAAATTATTCCGAACTTGAAAAGTTTTATTTTGAATTTGCTAAAAATTTAATTTCAAATGGAAATTTAACAGAAAAACTATTGAAGTTAATTTCATCGCTTTAGACTTACTCCCTGAAAATTCAAGTCTCAGAGGTAAGTCTAAAAAAAACTACTTAAAAGCAGTATCCAACGCCTACACTGATCATTGTATAGGTTTTTGTATAGTCATATTCATCGCTGGTTCCTGGTAAAATTCCAAAGGAAATTCCTGCGTTTACTTCCATCATGTCGCCCATAATTTCAAAATTATAGCCAACATCAAGTGCAAAATTATTTAATACGTAACCGGCTTCTAAAAATACTGAATTGCGCCATTTTTTTGTAAAATTCCAGTTTACTCCGGCACGTGCCATTGCTATAACGTAGCAATCTATATCTGTTTCTTCATCGCTGGAACTAGAGCTATAACTAGAACTTGAACCGTAATAATAATCATAAGTTGAATATGAACTGCTGTAACTGTCAGTGTCTTCCATAATGCTCTCAAAGTCATCCCACGACATACCAATGCCCGCACAGGCACCAATAAAAATGTGTTTTGAAAGTGCAAAATTGCAATCGTAACCAAATGTTGTAGTAAGTGTGCCATAATCATCTATTACGAAATTTATTGCCGTTGGAAGATAATATAAACATGTAAGTGTTTTTTTTGGTTTTTGAATTTTTTCCCATTCTGCACGCCGTGCTTCTTCTTCAGCTTTCTTTTGCTTTTGCTCATAAAGTCTAATTTCTTCTTTTTTACGGTTTTCTTCAGCTAGTGCAATTTCTTTCTGACGTCTTTCAGCTGCTTCGGCAAGTTCCTTTTCGCGTTTTTCCTGTGCGGCTTTTAACTGCATTCTGCGGCGTTCTGCAGCAGTTTCTTCATTTTTCTTTTGCCTTTCTAATTGAACTTCTTTTTGCTGCTGTTTTTTTTCGTCAGACTGCTTTAAGAGATCGCTTCTCCAATCAACACTTGTAACCGGCGTGTAATGAAAAATTGCCGTCTGCGATTTAAGAGGAATTTCTTTGCAGATTTTTTTTGTATCCTGATTTATAAATTTGATTGAATCAATATTTATAATATAC
>CAVCIJ010000196.1:0-7029 GCA_963601995.1 bacterium
GGTCACCCTTGCGGTGTGGACCGTCGAGAATCATCTGGTCACCAGTGTAAGCGTGAATTGTTGACATAATTCCAGACTGGATTGGAGCAAAGTCATTGAGTGCTTTTGCCATTGGAGCGAGACAGTTTGTTGTACAAGAAGCAGCAGAAATGATGTTGTCGTTCTTTGTAAGAGTTTTGTGGTTTACATTGTAAACGATTGTAGGAAGGTCGTTTCCAGCAGGAGCTGAAATTACAACTTTACGAGCACCAGCTGTAATGTGAGCCTGAGCCTTTTCTTTTGATGTATAGAAACCTGTACATTCGAGAACTACGTCTACGTTGAGATCTTTCCAAGGGCAGTTTACTGCATCTTTTTCAGCATAAATTTTGAGAGTCTTGCCGTCTACTGTGATTGTACCAGCTTCGTCATCAGCTGAAACTGTATGAAGGTTTTCACCAACTTTACCACAATATCCACCCTGTGCTGTATCGTATTTAAGAAGGTGAGCAAGCATTGAAGGCTTTGTCAAATCGTTGATAGCAACTACTTCATAACCCTTAGCGCCAAACATCTGACGGAAAGCCAAACGACCAATACGGCCGAAACCATTAATAGCAACTTTTACATCTGCCATGTTAGTTCTCCTATAAAAATAAGAATTTATTTTGACTAGAAATATAATGAATTTGTACTGTTTAGTCTATAATTACATAGTTTAAATTTTTTTAAGGAAAATTTTTAACATTTTGCAGCCGCAAGTAAAAAAAACACACTGAAAAAAGAAAAAACTAGCCGGTGCTGTAGCCGTTGCGAAGCAAGCCGCCGCAAATGCGGCGACCGAACGGAATGAGTGAGCGGCGGAAGTGCCGTTACCCTAAAAAAATTTTGCTCCAAAAACACAAATTGAATATAGTTTTTAAAATCAATATAATGGAGCTTTAGGAAATTTTTTTAATGTAAATTATTTGGCCTAAAATACCGGAGGTTAAAATGAAGGCTATTGAACTTGAAAAAGCTTATAATCCAAAAGATTTTGAAGACAGAATTTATAATGACTGGGTAAAAAACGGCTGCTTTAAGCCTGCTTCGGACGAAAAATCTCCGCTGCACAAATCGTATCTTGAAAAATCAAAAAATGCTGCGGTTTCTAAATATACTGTTGTAATTCCGCCGCCAAATGTTACTGGCGTTCTGCATATGGGACACGGACTTAATAATACTCTTCAGGACATTGTTGTGCGCTATCACAGAATGAACGGTGACAATACTTTGTGGATTCCTGGAACTGACCACGCTGGAATTGCTACTCAGAATGTTGTGGAGCGTCAGTTAAAAAAAGAAGGTCTCAGAAGACAGGATATTGGACGCGAAGCCTTTTTAAAGCGTACCTGGGCTGTTAAAGATGAACATCACAATACAATCGTTAAGCAGCAAAAAAAACTTGGAAATTCTACTGATTGGGACAGAGAACGCTTTACTATGGACGAAGGTCTTTCTAAGGCTGTGCGCGATGTTTTTGTTACGCTTTACGAACGCGGACTTATTTACAAGGGACATTATCTTGTTAACTGGTGCCCGCGCTGCGGAACTGCACTTGCAGATGATGAAGTTGACCACACTGATACTGACGGCGCAATGTATCATATTTGGTACGAATACGCTGACGGTCCTGCTCCTGACGGAAGTACAAAAATCGAAATTGCAACAACACGCCCGGAAACACTTCTTGGAGACACTGCAGTTGCCGTAAATCCAGAAGATGAAAGATACAGGGCGATTGTAGGCAAAAAACTTAAGCTTCCTTTGACTGACCGCGTTATTCCGATTATAGCAGACAGCTATGTTGACAGGGAATTTGGAACAGGAATGGTAAAAATTACTCCGGCACACGATCCAAATGACTGGGAAGTAGGAAAACGAAATAATCTTGAAGTTATAAATATTTTGAATCCGGACGGAACTTTAAATGATAACTGTCCGCAAAAATACAGGGGACTTTCAGCACAAAAGGCAAGAGAACTTATTATTGCTGATTTAACTGAACTTGGTCTTTTCAAAGAAGAAGAAAAAATCAAACATTCTGTAGGACACTGCTACAGATGCAATACAGTTGTTGAACCTTACTTAAGCGATCAGTGGTTTGTAAAAATGAAGCCTCTTGCCGACAAAGCTCTTGCTGCCTGGAAGAACAGGGAATTTGTTTTTTATCCGCGCAAATGGGAAAACACTTTTACGCACTGGATGGAAAATATCCGCGACTGGTGCATAAGCCGCCAGCTTTGGTGGGGACACAGAATTCCTGTCTGGTACTGCAAAAAATGCGGCGAAACAATTGTTGCCAGAGAAGATCCTTCTAAATGCCCAAAATGCAGTTGCAGCAGGGAAAATCTTGAACAGGATCCGGACGTTCTTGACACCTGGTTTTCTTCATGGCTTTGGCCTTTTTCAACTTTAGGCTGGCCTGAAAATACTGAAGATCTTAAAAATTTCTATCCAACAACCGCCCTTGTTACTGCCTACGATATTATTTTCTTCTGGGTAAGCAGAATGATTATGGCTGGACTTGAGTTTACAGGAAAATCACCTTTCCACGACATTTACATTCACGGACTTGTAAGAGACAAGCAGGGAAGAAAAATGTCAAAATCGCTTGGAAACGGAATTGATCCTCTTGAAATAATCGATATGTACGGTGCAGACGCCTTGAAATTTACTTTGAGCTATATGTGTGCTCAGGGTCAGGATGTTCTTGTAGACAAAGATTCATTTAAGATGGGAAGCCGTTTCTGCAATAAAATCTGGAACGCAAGCCGCTACATTTTAGGCAATCTTGAAGGAAGAACCTTAATAAGCATAAAAGACAGCGACTTAACTGAACTTGATAAATGGATTTACGCAAGACTCAACATCGCTGTAAAAAATGCAAGGAGCGCATTTGAAGGCTACAGATACAACGAAGGTGCAAGTGCTCTTTACGAATATTTCTGGTATGATTTCTGCGACTGGTATGTTGAAGCTACAAAATTAAGTTTCTGGCACGGAGACGAAAAAGAAAAAGATAGAGCCGTTTCTGTTTTAATGAATGTGCTTGAAGAATCTTTAAGACTTTTACATCCTTATTTGCCTTTTGTTACGGAAGAAATTTATTCAAAACTGCCGCTTGATCAGCTTGTGCAAAATAGAAAAATCAGCGGTGAACAGAATATCATTTCAAATTCTCTTTACTGCGGAATGCTTGTTAATGCACCTTATCCACTTGAAAATGATTTCCGCGCAAATTCAGAAATTCTAAAAAGATTTGAGTCTTTAAAAGATTTTATTAGAAGCATAAGAACATTGCGCTCTGAATGCGGAATTGATCCGGCACTGAAAATTCATATTGCAGCAAAAATCAGTGCAGGCTCAAATGCTGAACTTATAAAAGAAAAAACTGGAATGATTGAACTTCTTGCCGGCGTAAGCAAAATTGACTTTACAGACGAAAGTCCTAAAAAAGCGATTGGAGCCGTAGGCGACGGATTTGAAGTATTTTTGCTTGTAGACGAAGGAATAAACAAAGATCAACTTTTAGCACGCTTTAACAAAGAAATTTCCGATGAAGAAGTTATAGTAAAAAAGAGCGAGGCAAAACTTGCAGGAAAATTCTCTCAAAATGCACCTAAGGAAGTTGTTCAGGCAGAAAAAGAAAAACTCGAAGAAGCAAAGCGTAGAATTGAAAAACTCGATTCTTACATAAAAAGTCTGTAAAAGCAAAAAAAGCCCTGTATGAAATTTGCACAAAATGCCGGTTTCAAGCAGGGCAATGCTTTTAGTAGCAAAAAAAATCCGCGGAATACAAAAATTCCACGAAATTTCGCCAGTTTTATATGGAAGATTAGTTTGCGTTGCAAACTTTTTCATTTTATAGGAGCAAATATGATAAAAGATTTTTACATGGCAACTGAAAAACCTGAAAAAATGGATATGGAGCATATGCTTCATTTAAAAAATATCTATCTTGCTCCGTATATGCAAATTGCAACAAATTTGATTGGAAAGCGCAGATTTGCAGGCGGCAATATGTTCCGTCACCAGATTGACACAATGGCAATTCTTGTGGATTACGGCTACATCGACAGCGTTCTTTTAAAGGCAAGCTGCGTTCACGATGTAATCGAAGATATTCCAGGTTTTAATCCTGACATAATTAAAAATGCTGATGAAGAAGGTCCTGAAGTTTTAAGGCTTGTAAATGAAGTTACAAAAAAACCCGGTCAAATAAAATCTGACTATTTAAAAGAAATTATTGATCACGGAAGTCCAAAAGCAAAGATTTTAAAATGTGCCGACAGAATCAGCAATATGATAAGTTTAGGATTTGTTACAAGCGCAGAATTTATTGAGCGTTACTGTGATGAAACTGAATATTTTATTATGCCGATTGCTCTCGAAGTGGACTACAATATGTACAAAGAACTTTTAGATTTAGTTGTAAGCCGCAGAACTTATCTTGAAGCTTCAGGATATTTTGCGAGAAAACCTGACGACTGAATTTCAAAAATTTAAAAAACTGAATGAAATTTCTTTCTTTAAGCGAATATTTAAAAAATCAGTTTGGAAGCAAAGTTTATAAGCTTTCACTTTCTACAGGAGCCACCTGCCCTAACCGCGATGGAAGTCTTGCAAGTGGCGGCTGCATTTTTTGCTCGCAGGGCGGAAGCGGAGACTTCGCATCGAAATTTGAAGATATTGAACTTCAAATTCAAAAAGCAAAACTTCTTGTTGACAAAAAATTTCCTAAAAAAATCAGTGCAGAAAACCGCAAGTATATTGCCTACTTTCAGTCATTTACAAACACTTACGGAAACCAGGAAAAATTAAAATCTCTTTTTAAGAAAACCATTGAATTTCCTGAAATAGTGGCAATTTCCATAGCAACACGCGCAGACTGCATTACAGACGAAATGATTTTGTTTCTTTCTGAACTGAATAAAATAAAGCCGGTCTGGATTGAACTTGGAGTACAGACAATTCATCAGAAAACGCACAAAATCTTAAACACACATTTTTCTCTTAGTGACTTTGAAAAAACTTACGCAGAGCTAAAAAGAAATGGAATTTATGTTGTTGTGCATTTAATTTTAGGTTTACCAGGCGAATCTTTAGAAGAAATGAAGCAGAGCGTAAAATATCTTGCAAATTTAAATCCTGTTCCTGACGGAATAAAGCTTCAACTGCTGCATATTCTTGAAGGAACTGAACTTGCAAAAATGTACAGGGAAAAGCCATTTAAAATTTTTAGTCTCGAAGAATACTGTCGCCTTGTTGTAGACTGTTTAAAACTTCTTCCGCCACAAACTGCAGTCCACAGGCTTACAGGCGACGGTCCTAAAAAAATTCTGATTGAACCAAAATGGAGTGCAAACAAAAAACTTGTTCTTAACACTCTGAATAAAATGATTGAAAAAGAAAACTGAATCTAAAAAAATCACTTTTAACAAAAAATCTTTTTGCTGAGAAAAAATTTTTTCATTACACGGTGTCTTTTCTTACTGCTGAAATTTCTAGTGATAAATTTTTTTTGTTGTTAACAAGAAATTTTTCGTAAAAAAAAAGACTTTCTGCAACACAGAAAGTCTTTTTTTTTTAAATCAAGTTCTTTTTAGAACCAGAAGCGGAAACCTAAATTTACAGGGAAAGAAAGGAAGTTACCATAGAATCCGCTGTCTCCACCAACGTAGAACATTGGCTGATAAGCAAGCTGAGCATAGAGTTCAAGGAATCCATTCAAGATGAATACATTTGTACCTACAAATGCACGTGGTCCAAAGCCAAACTGTGCAAATGAATAATCTCCACTACTTGAAAGGCTTGCAGCTCCAGCAAGACCTACTCCATAGTAATAGCCCCAGGTTCCATCAATTTTTGGATTTGCAATCCACCAGTCAGCTGTAAGACCAACGCTAAGATAAGATCCTCCAAAAGCAGCATCCAATGCAAATACGCAAGGAACATCGCTAACTTTAAATGTAATAGCTCCGTTACCTGTACCGCCGCCTGCAACGTATCCACCCTGAACACCCAAAGCAGCAGAAGCGAATGCACTTGATGCACCTGCTACGAACAAAGCTGCAACTACAGCTAAAAGTCTCTTTTTCATAAAAACACCTCTAAAATAGTATTTATGTTTCTTTTGAAACATTTATATTTTAATCAAGTCTTATGCAAAATTCAAGATTTTGTATTTTTTTCCAACTGAATTTATGTACTTCAAAACCTTTAAAAATCACTTTGCAAAATCACATTTTCAAAAAAAATCTAAAAAAACTACCATTTTTCTCCATCGAACGTGCCGTACTCGCAGCCAGCATTTTTACATTCAATTTCGTCAATCAGTTTTCCGCAATGATAGAGTTTTACAATTCCCTTGCCATTTCCGCCGTTCCAAAGCCAGTTATGCAGTTTTTTACCGTTTGGTGCCTCATAGTTTACCAAAAGCATTTCATTTTTTTCACAAGTAATATCTGTAATCATTTTGCTGAGCCAGTTTTTTTGCTCCACATGCCAGATTATTTGAGTCTGAGTTTCGCGGCAGGAAAATTTTGTGCGCGTCATAGTCCAGAACTTAGAAAAATTAAATTCATAGCCCCTTCCTTCGTACCAGAAAGCACCTAAAAGCTTGCGATTTAAAACAATCGGACCGCATTTTGGTCTTCCGCCTCCAATGTCAAACACACTGTCCTCAAGTTTTTTGCCGGAAATTTTACTTGTTAAATTATTTGAACTAAGCCAAAGCCATGGAGACGTAAAATCCTTACCCCAGTTTTTATCTGAATATCCGTAGGAATTTTCTTTGCTGACAATGTATTTTTTTCCGTTAAAAATTACTTCGCCTTCAAAAAGACTTTTCATTCCTTCAGCGTGCCAGAACATTTCAAAAAGCTGAAGCCTTCTAAAAAGTTTTCCGGCACCATAACCAACATTAAATGCAACTTTTTTTTCAATTTTTAAATTCCATTCAATTTCGCCACAGTCACACATCCATTCAGGATGATTTTCGCACTCTTC
>CAVCIJ010000197.1:0-4112 GCA_963601995.1 bacterium
ACACAAAGCGCATACAATTGGAATTAAAAAAGTTGTTCCGATTATTGCGAGAATTAAAAAAATCACTTTAAAAACAATGTACAGCATTTATTTTATTCCGCTCATTTTTTCAAGAATTTTTTTGTTGCCGGCTCTTTCAATCAGCACAAGATGATCTCCTGCCGAAAGAACCGTGTTGCCTGCAGGAAGTTCGTATTTTTTGCTTCCAGGTTTTTTAATCAGCAAAAGAAGAAAGTCGCCGGGAGACGAAATGTCTTTTAAAAGGCTGCCTTTTAACTTGCTGTTTTCGCTTAAATCACATTCAACAATTTCAAATTCACCGTTTTCCAAAGTGTGAATTCCTGTAACGCTTTTTCCATGCAGATGACTCATAATGCTGTCGACTAAGGTGTCGCGAAGAGGAATCGGGACATCTATTCCAAGTTTGCGCGAAATGTCTGCAAGGTCTGAATGCGCAACCAAAGAAATTGTTCTGCCAACGCCCAAAGATTCAAGATATGCTGAAATAACCATATTCATTTCGTGATTGTGCGTAGCGCAAATTGCAAGGTCAAAGTTTTGAATTCCTTCTTCAAGAATAAAATTTTCGTCGGTAGCATCGCCGCAAAAAACTTCCGCAGAAGGATATTTTGCTGCAATCTGCTTGCAAAGTTCCTTGTCGCTGTCAATTATAACAAAATCGTGGCTGAGTTTTTTTTGTCCTCCAAAAATTTTTGTAAAAAAAGAAGACTGCCGCGTTTTCATAATATAGTCCGCAACAAGAGTTCCAATTTTTCCTGCACCAACTAAGGCAATTTTTCTTAGCGAATCGAGTTTTGTTCCGCACAAAGTTAAAATCTGCTGAATATTTTCTTTTTCCGCAAGAATTCCAATTCTGTCTCCTGCCTTTAAAATTGTTTCGCCGCTTGGAATGCATGCACCCTCTTCGGTTTCAAGATAAACTACAATAAATTTGTACTCGCAAAGATGCCTTATGTTTTTGAGCGCAATTCCGTCCATTTTGCTGCTTTTTTGAATTTCAAGTGCCGTAAGTTCAAAATCATCTTCGCCAAAAGTTAAAACATCGCTTATTGCACCGTGTTCAACTGCCTTAACAATTGCCTGTGCCGCCTCAACATCGGGATGAACCATATAATCAATTCCATAAAGCGGTCTTGAGTTTTGCGCAAAAGAATTTGATTTTGCAGATTTAAATTTTGAAACTTCCCTGGAATTTATGTAATAAGCATAATTTCTGACTCTGGCGATTTTTAAAAGATATGGATACAACGCATCTACAAGCGAGCAGGTTACAATGTTGATTTCGTCATTTTCTGTAAGAACAACGAGCGCGTCCATTTTTGCAATTCCGCAGTCCTCAAGATTCTGAAGATTGTTGCCTTCCACAACCTGAACAGTGCAGTCAAGAATTCCTTCCGTGTGGTGCGCAACGTCAGCATTGCTGTCAATAAGAATCACATCGTTTTTTTCGTTGATAAGCCGTTTTGCAAGCTGGGTGCCAGTAAATCCAGCGCCAATAATCATAATTTTCATTTCGCAAATTCTAGCAGATTTTTCTGATTTTTTCCATTTTTTTGGAGCACATTTTTTTTCTTGCGGCGCGCCTTCCGCCACTCACTCATGCCGTTCGGCCGCTGCATTTGCGGCGGCTTGCTTCGCAATGGCTCCACGCACGGCTAGGTTTTATTTCAAAAATGAAAATTTTATTTTGGTTTATATTTAAAATAAAAAAAATCTGCCAAGTGAAAAAAAATCTTTAATTCCTTAGCAGACTTTTATTTAAAAATGAAATTTTTATTTATTTCTCTTCAGAAGCTTCGTCATCTTTTTTGTTAAGTTCTGTTTCAAGCCGGGACATTTTTGATTTTTTTGCTTGTATTCCGTAAATTGCGCCTGTAACTAAAACTGTTAAAACTGTTGCAGAAGCAATTTCCCACACTCCATTTGTAGCTAAAGTTCCACCTAAAAATACAAAAAATCCTTTTACCATACTGCCTTTTGCAAAGCCAAGTTCTTTTCCGTAAAAAATTACCAGTGCGCCTAAAACTAAAATTGTGTGAACTGTAGTTCCTGCTGCTGCTGCAATTCCTGAACTTAAGGTTTTTGGCATATGTGGAATTAACTCAAAAAGTTTAAAAATTCCCCAGACTGCAACTGGAAAAAGAATGCGTGGCAAAACTGAAACAAAAGGATTAACAAAAAAAACATTTGATGCTGTTCCTGATGTTGCAGCAACAATCAAACTTGAAATGCCAAAAACAAGTCCTGTGCAAAGTCCGGGGATTAAGCCTGCGGTAAGAGTCGCAAGAATTGTAGGAATATGCATGATTGTAATTGCAAGCGGACCTACCTGAATATAGCCGATTGGCGTAAAAGCAAGAATTATGCTGAGTGCACCAAAAATTCCTGTCATTGCAATTTTGTAGTTAACAGACTGTCTTGCCTTAGGCGTTTTAATTTTGTTTTCGTTATTTTCCATTTTAATCTCCTGTACAATTTTTTATTTTAAATTTCAATCTGCAAATTGGGTTTCAAAAAAGTTTTTCAGTTCCTTATTTTTACATAAGGCGCTTATAAAAGGCCGCCCAAGAAGAACGCAGTCCGCGCCGTAACTCAGGGCTTTTTTTTCATCAGTGAAATTTCTTATGCCACCGTCAATCCAAAGTTCATTGCAGAATTTTTTTAAAAAATCTGCATTTTCTGCAAGAAATTCAGCGGTGCTTCCTCTTTTAGTTTCGACTCTGCCTCCGTGATTTGAAATGTAAATTATATCCGGCTGAACTTCTTTTACAAGTTCGAGATCTTCTTTGGTAAAAATTCCCTTTACTGCAAATGGAATATTTTTTGAATGTGAAATTTTTTTTATTTTAAGAAGCTGCTGTGCAGTTTTTTTTTCAAGATGAACCAAATTTCTCATTGTAAGAATATTATAACTGTCAATGTCAATTCCAAAAATTTGGGCAACAGAAAGTGATTTTTCCATCCGTTCAAAATATTTTTCCTGCGGATAAGGCTTTATAAAAACCGCTGCTTTTTTTTGTGGACTAGACTTTTGTATTTCTTTTACAGCGTCAATTCCCCAAAAAAACTTAAAGTCCGGAGTTCCATCGCCTATAGAAAGGGCAATTTTTGCTTCGTCGCAGGATTTTATCATATCAAAATAATACTGCTTTTCGTCTCCATAGCCGATATTTTCTACAGCACCAGTAATTGGTGCAAGCCTGATTTTTTTGATTAAATCAGATTTTTCCATATCAAGTACAAATTTGTTTTTGCCAAATGGAATTTTGCTCCAGGCAGCACAGTTTGCAATAAAATTTGTGCTTTGTAAAGGACCACCCATTCCTGGCATTTCGCCAATGCAGCCTTTTCCGTCACAGATTTTACAAAAGTGACATTTAAAATCTTTTTTAGATGAAGGGTTCAATTTTTTTCTCCAAGAATTTTTAGTCGCCAAAGGAAGTTCCCAATTCTCTGGCACATTCAATCAAAGGCGAATCAAGAGGAATGTATTTTGTTTTTCCAGCAATTTCATCAAGTGGAACTCCGACCATATTTCCATTTTGCATTGCAACAAGCTTTCCAAAGTTTCCGTGCGCAAGAAAATGAGCTGCTTCTGTTCCGTACTGACTTGCAAGAAGTCTATCGTATGCACTTGGAGTTCCGCCACGCTGAAGGTATCCAAGAACTGTAACGCGCGATTCAAGTCCTGTAATTTCTTCAAGTTCGTGGGCAACTCTGTAGCCAATGCTGTAAGTCATTTCTTTTCTTTGTTTTTTTAATGATTTTTTATCGAGTTTTGCTTCCTGCAAATTTTTTGCACCTTCAGCAACAACTACAATGGAAAAATTTTTGCCGGCATTTTTCCGCTCAAGAATTTTCTTTGCAATTTGATTTTTGTCGTAAGGAATTTCTGGAATTAAAATTACGTCTCCGCCACCGGCAATTCCTGCGTAAAGTCCAAGCCAGCCGGCTTTGTGCCCCATAACTTCTACAATCATAATGCGCGAATGAGAGTGCGCTGTTGTGTGAATTCTGTCAATTGCGTCAGTTGCAACATCAAGTGCCGTATGAAAACCAAAAGTTATGTCTGTGCTGACAATGTCGTTATC
>CAVCIJ010000198.1:0-10002 GCA_963601995.1 bacterium
CTCGAAACTCCGTGGTATCTCAGCCCTCTGCTTGCGGCTTTTAAAATCGATTTGCCAAAGCCTTATTATTTTGCTGACAAAAATTTTATTTATTTCAGCGAAAGTCTGGAAAGTCTTTTTAAAATTTATGCAGCAAATAATCCTCTTTCCGAAATTTTTGAAGAAAATTTTGTTTGTAAAGAAAATTTAAATACGATTTTTCCTAAAAAAACTTCTGCTTTTTTCAAGAAAATCTGTAAAAAATCGGCTTCGTTATCTGCTGATTTTAATATTAGCGTGGAGGAACTTTCTGAATTTTTAGAAAAAGATCAAATAACGCAAAAAATATTAAGTTTTTACAAAAATTTTTCTGTAAATATTTATTCAAAAGAAAAAAAAATTTATATAAACTTAAAAGGATTTTCTAAAAATTAAGGATACGCGCATTTCATTGCGAATGTGCTAAAAAAGCAATCCTAAAACTGATGTTTTTCGTTTGCTTTTTTTTATTGAGGAGATTAAGATAAAAGTCCGCTAAAATGGTGCGGTCTTTTATCTTAAAAAGTTTGCGTTGCAAACTTTATCATTTACTGCACATTCTCACTTTGTTACGAATGTGCTAAAAAAAACAATCCTAAAACTGATGTTTTATGCTTGTTTTTTTTATTGAGGAAAAATGTCTGACTTAGTTTGTATTTTGCTAAAAATACTTTTGACAGTTTTTGCGCTGTGCATTGTTTTGTTTTTTTTGATTTATGGGGCAATTTATTTTTTTGTTTACAAAAAGAATTTCTCAAGATTTGAAAAACCCAGAGGTTTTCAGTTTGAAGGCGGCGAGCTTGCAAAATATAACGATGATTTTGAAAAGGAAGCAAACTGGTTTTTATCACAAAATCCAGTAAAAGTTCAAATCACTTCAAATGATTCAATAAAACTTACAGGCGATTTTCTTCCGATTGGAAAAAACGAATATTCATCAGATTCCGATGCTTTCGAGCAGGCAAAGTCCGCTGCTGCCACAGTTATTTTGTGTCATGGATTTATGGGCTATGGACTCCGCGATTTTGCCGTTGTGTTCAGAACTTATCATGAAATGAATTTTAATATTCTTGTAATAAATCAAAGAGCGCACGGAGACAGCGGGGGAAACACAATCACATTCGGCTATAATGAACGCTACGACATTCGAAATTGGATTTATTTTGTAAATTCAAAAATCGGCGAAAAACTTCCAGTCGTACTTGATGGAGTTTCGATGGGCTGTGCAAGTGTTTTGATGTGTCTTGGACTTTCTCTCCCTCAAAATGTAAAAGCTTCGATCGCTGACTGCGGCTATACAACGCCTTATGCAATTATGAAAAAAGTCTTCTGCGGCACAACTCATCTGCCTGAGCATCCTTTTATGGATATTGCAAATCTTGTGGTAAAAAATCATGCACACTTTTCATTAAAGTCGGTTTCCGCAACTGAGGCAATGAAAAATAACAAAGTGCCGGTTTTTTTCGCGCATGGAAAGAGCGACGATTTTGTTCCCTGCCAGATGACTCTTGAAAATTACAATGCCTGTGCCGCGCAAAAACATTTACTGCTTGTGGAAAATGCCGGACACTGTATGTGCGTTCTTGTTGCTCACGAGCAGTACATTCGCGAATTAAAAGAATTTTTGCATCAGTTTATAGATTTTTAATTTTTTCATGCGTCTGCCGCTGCTAAAACGCAGCGGCCCGGGCTACTACAGGTTCCGCTTTCGCTTCAGCCGCCGTAAGCGGCGTCCGCCTTCGGCGCCTTCCGTATCCCTAGCCGGTTTTATCAAACTTGAATATGACTCATCTTTTCATTAAGATATTTTAAAAAAAATTTTTACAGGAGATTTTTAAATGGCTCGTACACATTATATTGCCGGTAACTGGAAAATGAACACTTCTAAAGCAGAAGCTGTTGCATTAGCAAAAGATTTGGTTGAACAGTTGAAAGGAAAAACAAACAAATTTATGATTGGCGTTCCTTTTGTTTATCTTGACGCTGTTGCTCAGGTTGTAAAAGGTTCAAATATTATTCTGGCTGCTCAGGATTGTGCTGCAACTTCAAACGGTGCTCACACAGGTGAAGTTTCTACAACAATGCTCAAGGATATTGGATGTCAGTGTGTTATTCTTGGTCACTCAGAACGCCGCCACGAAATTGGTGAATCTGATGAATTGATTAACAAAAAAGTTCGCAAGGCTTTGAATGATGGTCTTGAAGTTGATCTTTGTATTGGTGAACTTTTGGCTGAACGCGAAGCAGGCGAGGCTGAACAGGTTTGTGCATTCCAGCTTTCTGCTGACCTTGCCGGCGTTACAGAAGAACAGATGAAAAACGTTACAATCGCTTATGAACCTGTCTGGGCTATTGGAACTGGCAAAACTGCAACTCCTGCTGATGCTGAAGCAATCCACAAGTTTATTCGTGGTTACATTGCAAAACTTTACAACCAGAAAGTTGCTGATGAAATCATCATTCAGTACGGCGGTTCAATGAAGGCTTCTAACGCTCCTGAACTTCTGGCACAGCCTGATATTGACGGCGGCTTGATTGGCGGTGCTTCTCTTAAAGCTGAAACATTTGTTCCAATCTGTGTTTTGTAATAAAAAGAAAAATTTCAAACTAAAAAATCTTTTTCATTTGTTTTGAATATATTTTTGCCGTCTTCCACTATAAAAGGTCAGAAGGCGGCTTTTTTATTGACTAGAAAAAATGTTTAATGTAATATTGATAAACATAAAAAAAAATAAAGCCTCAATAATGGTGTTTTGGAGTATAAAAAATGGGCGTTGTAGAAACAATTCTCCTTGTTGTATTTGTAATTGTATGTATTCTTTTAATTCTTTTGGTTTTGGTTCAGAATGAAGAAAGTAAAGGCATGGGTTCAGCATTTGGTAGTGGAAACAGTGTTGCTTTTGGTGCTCATCAGGCAAGTGTTTTAACAAAGGCTACTGCTGTTTTTGTTGCATTGTTTTTTGTTCTTGCATTTACTCTTGGTGTTTTGAATAAGTCACCTAAAAAAGTTGATGTTAGCGAAGCTGCTGCCGAAGTTCAGGGAGTAGAAGCTGTTTCTGAATCTGCAGCAGATACAAACTGGCTCGAAGAAGAACTTAATTCAAATTCTAAAGAAGAACTTCCTGCTGCAGACAGTCAGGTAATTGATTCTGCAAGTGCTGAATAAAAAATATAAATTTGCAGATTTTAAGATAAAAATGCTTGAAGTGTTTTATTTATCTTAAAACTGCTAAAATAAAACCTCTCTGAAATAAGATTTTTAAGCTGGTTTTTAATGTTAACAGACTTTAAAAACTGGCTTTTTTACGTTTTAAAACCGCTTTTTTTTAATCGTTTTACTTTTTTTTTATATCTCTTTGTAAAAAAAAATTCTCAGAATTTGCATTTTTGAATTTTTGTTTTATAATGACTTTTGCAGGAGAAAATTATGGACAGCGAAGTTGACGTTATTCAGCATCTTCTTGAAGTTGAAAAAGAAGCTTCTTTTATGCTTAAAGATGCTCAAAAAAGCGCAGATCAAAAAATTTCTAAGGCAAAATCGGAGGCTGATGAACTTTTTAAAAGCGAATATTCAGCTGCAATTTTAAATATCGAAAGAGACGAAGAGCGTCAAAAAGAGAACCTTGAAAACGAAGAGAAAAAAATGTTCTCTGATTACTGCAAATCCCTTGAATCAAAAGAAAAAGACAAAAAACTTTTTGCTTCTTGTCTAAAAAAACTTCTTGATGAATAAAAGGTCTGTTCAATGAAAAACACTAGTGTTTTATCAGGTCATTTTAAGATTTCAATGGATAAGGGTTCTGCGTCTTCTTATGTTTACGCAAAGATTTCTGGAATGCTGGCAAAATCTTTTACTGGCGAAAGGGCTGCTAAGCTTTTTGACGTGCAGAATTTGAGTCAGCTTTGGTCGTTGATTTTTAAAAAAGAAGCACCGGCAGTTCCTCAAAATATGCTTTCACGCGAACTTGAAAAAGAAGCTCAAAAATCTTTTATAAATCAGTATGTAAAACTCATTGAAAATTATTCAAATCCTCCGCAGATTTTGATTTCACTTTTAAGTTATTTTGAGTACGAAAATCTTAAGGAAATTGCAATTGCCCTTGAAAGAGGATTTGAAAAAATTCCTGAAATTACAGATATTTCACTTTTTTCGCGGCTTGATTATTCAAAATGGCCAGATTTGTCAGCAATAACTGCGGGTACCTGCTATGACTGGTATAAAATTTCTTCAAATCCTGGCGAACAGCAAAAAAATGATTTTAAGCTTGATGTTCAGTATGTTCGGGAAATTTGGAACGGCGTAAAAAAAACTGATTTGTCTTGCAGAAAAACTCTTGAAAATCTGATTGGCGAAAAAATTGCTATGGAAAATGCAATTTGGGCACTTCGTCTGAAAATTTATTATAAAATGCACGATATTGAAATTTTAAATCATCTTGTCTACTCAAGTGATGAAAATTATGCTCTAAAAAATACTGAAGATATTTTTGTAAAGGAAGCCGTAAAGATTTTAAAATGGGACATTGATGACTGGAATGAATGGGAAAACTGGAAATTCTCTTCGTTTCTGAATCCGCACGAGGAAGGAGTTGTCTGGACAGTAGATCCGCGCTGGATTAGTAATGAATTTAAGTCATATTACGTGTGCCGTGCTCTTAGTCTTTTTCATCGTTTTCCTTTTACTGAATGTCCTTTGATTTGTTTTTTTATTGTAAAACGAAATGAACTTGATAATATTCGGACTGCAACTGAAAGTATCCGCTTGAATATTGCTTCTGCTCAGGCAATGGAAATTGCGGGACTTAATGAGACTTAATAAAATTTTATAAAAGTGATTTTATATTTTGTTCAGGCAGATTTGCAAAACTTGTTTATGCTGCTTTTTGCTGATTCTGCTGGAATTTTTGGTGCAAATTTGCTTTAGAAAATAAGTCAAAAAGCACAGAGTTTAAAATGGAGGATTGATTTGGCAAAAACAACAGCGATGCGTCTTATGGAATTTATGGTTCTGAAAGACGATATTCAGGAAGTGTTAAAATATTTAGGAAATTTGGGCGAATTTCAGTTCCAGCAGGAATTTGAGGATTTAAAAAACAAGTCTTCTTCCTCAACAGATAAAAAACTTAATCCAGATTTGTGCGTTCTTGAGGATTTACGCAGAATAAGAAATGATTTAGGAATTGAAGATCTTAAGGATTTTACTGAAGAAATTTCCATACCAACTGAAGAAGACAGAAAAAGTGCTGATAAAATCATAAATCTTTCATCTGAACTTCATCAAAGGGAAATTGACGCTTTTGAAGAAAATAAAAAACTTCAGGAAACTTACAGAGAGGCGGTTTCCTTTTCAAATTTAAAGGTTTCGTATTCGGAACTTGAGTCGCTTTCTTTTCTTACGCTTAGAATCGGAAAAATTTCTCCAGATAGATTTGACGCTTTAAAAGCAAAACTCGGAAACAAAGGAATTCTTATTGCGCTTGGTGATGACAAAAATTATGTAATGACTGCCTGTCCAAAGCGCAATCGTCTTGAAGTTGACAATGCCCTGCAGGAATTTGGCTTTGCTGAAAAACAGATTTCTGAGGATTTTAAGGGAATTCCTGATGATATGCTCAATAATCTTAAAATAAAAACTATTGATTCCAGTCAGAATTTGGAAAATGTTCAGGAAGAAATTAAGAATTTTTCTCAAACTCACAAGGCTGAACTTTATCATCTTCTGCAAACATTTACAGTTGCCTCGCAGATTCTGGAAGTCGAAAATGAACTTGAGGGAACGGAATTTGTTTACAGAATAACAGGCTGGCTTCCGGCTTATCTTTGTTCTGATGTGATGAAGGATTTGGATGAACTTACAAAGGGTAAGGCTAGCATACGAGAGTATCTTCCAGGTGAAGTTGAATCTGTTGTTAGCGGAAAAGAAAAAGTTCCTGTCAATTTAAAACATGGAAAACTTGTGGGCAATTTTGAGCGCATGATTTTTAGTTACGGGGCTCCGCTTTACGGAACTGTGGATCCAACGCCTTTTGTGGCAATATTTTTTACTCTTCTTTTTGGAATTATGTTTGGAGACGCAGGGCAGGGACTTGTATTTTTGCTTGCAGGAATTTTGATGTGCTGTAAAAAACTCAAGCTTATGGGCTGGGAAAAATTTGGTCCGATTTTTATCTGCATCGGTGTTTCGAGCACAATTATGGGTCTTTTAACCGGCGAATTCTTTGCAAATGAAGAACTTCTTGTTCCTTTTTCCCGTTTTGTTACAGGACTTTTTGGCGAACCTCGTGATCAAATTCTGCAAATGATGCCTTCAAGTTCACCAGAAAGCATAAAGCGGATGTTCTTGTTTTTTGGATTTACAGTTGGCGTTGGATTTATAATCAATACCTGCGGACTTATAGTCAATATTATAAATCAGTTTTCGTTAAAAAGACTTGGCAGGGCTTTGTTTGGAAAAACCGGACTTACTGGTGCTTTGTTTTTCTGGTACATTATATTTTTTGCAGTTATGATTGCATTTTTCCATCATAAGCCGGCGGTTTACGACTGGATAATTATAGCACTTACTTTATCACTTACGGCATTTGGCGAACCGCTTGAGCGGCTTGTTGACGGAAAGCGTCCGATTTTTGAAAACGGACTTTTTAGTGCAGTTATTGCGGCGGTTGTTGAAATTATTGAAGTTCTTTCTTCATATCTTTCAAATACTGTAAGTTTTCTTCGTGTAGGAGCATTTGCTCTGGCGCACGCAGTTTTAGGATTTATTATAAATCTTATGGTGGGCGTTGCAGGTTCTGTGGGAGGAATTTTTGTAAGCATAATCGGCAATGCGATTGTAATAGCTCTTGAAGGAATGATTGTTGCAATTCAGGTTGTGCGCCTTCAGTATTATGAATTTTTTAGCAAATTCTTTACTGAAACCGGCAGAGAATTTAAGCCGTTTAAATTTGTTTACGGCGAAACTGAATCAAAATAAAAGTCAGAAAAATTTATTTTTAATTTTTGTCTTTTACGTTGATTTGAAATTTGGATTTTAGGAAAATTTCAGAATTTTTTGATTTTTTAGGAATTTCTAAAATTTTACTTTGTGTAAAATCAGTTTTTAGAAAAAAAAATCTTGAGCTGATAAAAATATAAGAGGTGTTTTATGAATAAGAAAATTCTTTTTGTTTTGGCAGCGTTTTTATTTGTAAGCGTTGCGTCTGTTTTTGCTCAGAGCAATGAATCTGAACTTGCGGCTGCTCAGTCTGTTGAGCAGACTGTATCAGAAGAATCTGAAAATTCTGCTGATGGACTTACAGGTGCTGTAAAATATATTGCTGCGGCTTTAGCTGTAGGACTTGCCTGTATTGGCGGTGCAATGGCTGTAGGAAAAATTGGTGCTGCTGCAATGGGTGCAATGAGCGAAAATGCAGAACTTTCGGGAAAGGCACTTCCTTTTGTTGGACTTGCTGAAGGAATCTGTTTGTGGGGATTCCTTGTTGCCCTGTTCATCATCATTATGTAATCAAATCTGAAAATGTTTTTTTTCAGGTTAAACTGATTTTATGGAATATTTTGTAATTGGCGAGCGGGAACTTGTGCTTGGTTTTGCGCTGGCTGGAGTAAAGGGCAGGGCAGTTTCTAATCGAAAAGAAGCTCTTGATGCCTTTTACTATATAACAGGTCAGTCAGATTCAATAAAAGCACTGTCCGATGAAGAAAAACCAAAAATTCTCATTTTAACAGAAGATGTTTCTGATATGCTGCAAAGTGAAGTGAATGCGTGGCAAATGAGGGGAACATCTCCTTTGATTGTAGAAATTCCCGGCTTAAACGGTCATATTCAGGGAAGAAAGAATTTAACTGATTCAATCCGTGAAGCAATTGGAATTAAAATTTAAAAGAAAGTTACTTTTTACAAAAAAAAAGAATTTTGTAGCAGACTGATTTTTTTTCTCTTGTGTGAGCAAGTTTTTAATCAGCGCAGAAAAGGAAATTTTTATGGAAGAATTACGTTCATCAGAAATTCTGGATAAGGAAATTGAAGCTGAATGCCGTAAAAAGGCCGGGCAAATTCTGCAAAAAGCTGAAATTTCAGTAAAATCTATAGCTGATGGTGTGGGTAAGAGACTTGAAAACGCCGTTGAAGAGGCAGAAAATAAATCCAGAAAAAATTTGGAACTTTTCAAAAAAAATGAAAATGCGGCTTTGCCTCTCGAAAAGCAGCGTTATTTGGTTTCGTTCATTTATAGTTCCATAATGGAAGAAATAAATTCTTATTTTGAAAATTTGAGCGATGAAGGTCAGTTTTCTCTTATTGAAAAAATGATGGAAAAGTTTAGTTCTGCTCTTGAAAATAAAAATCTAAGGGTAAGGGTGATTGGCTTTGATGAAAAGAATATTGCACCTCTTTTAGAAAAAAAATTCGGCAAAAATCTGCAAAGCGTAGAAAAAGCAGACGAAAATCTGCTTGAAGACGAGGCTGTTTCAGGATTTAAATTCCGAAAAGGAATTCTTGTTAACTGCAAAAATCCAGAAGATGGAACAGATTTTTTATGTCGTTTCACTCTAGATCAAAGAGTCAGGGAAATTCTAGATTCATCTTGTGGTGAACTTGCGCTTGCTTTGTTTAACGGGAGGCTTCCAGAATGATTAAAGGCAGAATTACAAGAATTTCAGGACCGATTGTTTACGCGGAAGACTTGGAAAAATGCGGACTTTACGATGTTGTTGATGTTGGAAGCAAAAAACTTATAGGCGAAATAATCCGGCAGAATAAGGGAATTGCAACAATTCAGGTTTACGAAGATGTTTCTGGAATGAGGATTGGCGAGGAAGTTATTTCCAGCGAAAGACCTCTTTCCTTAAAACTTGGGCCTGGACTTGTGGGCACAATTTATGACGGAATTCAGCGTCCTTTAAAGCGGATGTTTGAAAAAAGCGGATCTTTTATAAATCCTGGAGAAAGAGAAGAAGCCATTGATTCATCTAAAAAGTGGGATTTTTCTGCAGTTCAGGGAATAAAAAATGATTCAGATATTTTTCCGGGGATGGTTTTGGGTACTGTACAGGAGACTGGTTCAATCCTGCACAAAATTCTGGTTCCGCCTTACATAAAAGGAAAAAAGCTCAAATCTTTTAAGGGAAGTGCATCTTACTCAGTTGACGATGTAATTGCCGTAACTGACTTTGACGAAGAAATAAAACTGAGCCAGTACTGGCCTTTAAGAAAACCGCGCCCTTTTTCACAAAAACTTGAAGTTTCCCAGCCGCTTGTAACTGGTCAGCGTGTTATTGACGTTTTTTTTCCGCTTAGCAAGGGCGGAACTGCTGCAATTCCAGGCGGATTTGGAACTGGAAAGACTATGACTCAGCACGCAATTGCAAAATGGTGCGATGCAGATTTAATTGTTTACATTGGATGCGGTGAGCGTGGAAATGAAATGACTGATGTTCTTACAGAATTTCCTAAACTCATTGATCCAAGAAACGGACGTTCTCTTATGGAACGCACAATTCTTATTGCGAACACATCAAATATGCCGGTTGCTGCACGGGAAGTTTCTCTTTATTCAGGAATTACACTTGCTGAATATTATCGCGATATGGGAATGCACGTTGCAATTATGGCAGATTCAACTTCGCGTTGGGCTGAGGCTTTGCGTGAACTTTCTGGACGAATGGAAGAAATGCCTGCCGAAGAAGGATTCCCTGCTTATCTTCCAACACGGCTTGCGGAATTTTATGAGAGGGCTGGCAGAGTAAATTCTCTTTGTGGCGCAGAAGGTTCTGTTAGCGTAATTGGTGCTGTTTCTCCTCCTGGTGGTGATTTTTCTGAGCCTGTTACTCAGCATACAAAACGCTTCATAAGATGTTTTTGGGCACTCGATAGGGAACTTGCAAATTCGCGCCATTATCCTGCAATCGGCTGGATTGATTCATATTCAGAATATGCTGATGAAATAAAAGACTGGTGGGATAAATTTGATCCGCGCTGGGCTCAAA
>CAVCIJ010000199.1:0-15247 GCA_963601995.1 bacterium
GACACGATGAAAGGCGGACATTATCTTAACGATGCTGATTTAGTTAGAAATCTTGTAGAACATTCCGCTGATGCAGTTGACTGGCTTTCTTTTCTTGGTGCAGATTTGACCGATGTTGGAAAAATGGCTGGTTCTACAAATCCGCGGACTCACAGACCAAAGGGCGGTGCTCCGATTGGTGCTCATCTTATTTCAGTTTTAAAAAAGCAGACAATGAATGAAGAAAATCCAGGTGTTGTTGAAATTAGAACTCGAAACAAGGTTACTGATGTTCTTACTGATGAAAAGGGTACTGTCTGCGGAGTTGCCGTTCAGTCGCAGAGTGGAACTTATGAAATTAAAGCTGGTGCTGTGATTGTGGCTTCGGGAGGTTTTGGTGCAAATTCTCAGATGGTTAGTGAATATCGTCCTGATCTGGCTGGCTTTAACACAACAAATCATGCTGGTGCAACAGGCGATGCACTTCAGTTTTTGAAAAAAGTTGACGCGCAGTTTATTCAGATGGATCAGATTCAAACTCATCCTACAGTTGTTGTTGGTTCTGGAATTATGATTACTGAGGCGGTTCGCGGAAATGGTGCAATTATGGTAAACCGCGAGGGCAGACGCTTTAATTCAGAAATGGCAACCCGCGATGTAATGTCGGCAGCAATTTTGTCTCAAACTGGAAAATCAGCATTTTTGATTTTTGATCAGGGAATTCGAGAATCATTGAAGGCTATTGAAAATTATGCTTCTCAGGGACTTTTAACTTTTGCAGATACTCCTGAAGAACTTGCTGAAAAACTTGGAATTCCTGGTGATGAATTTGCAAATACAATCAAAACTTACAATAAATATCAGGTGCAGGGAAATGACAGGGATTTTGGCCGCAAAGGAAGCGAAATGCCGCGTGCTTTAACAAAGGCACCTTTTTACGCAGTGGAAGTTGGTCCGGCAATTCATCACACAATGGGCGGATTAAAAATTAACACAAAGGCTGAAGTTTTAAATAATTCCGGCAAAGTGATTCCTGGACTTTTTGCTGCGGGCGAAGTTACCGGTGGAATTCACGGTGCAAATCGTCTTGGCGGAACTGCGGTTGCTGACATTGTAATTTATGGAAGAATTGCGGCAAATTCGGCAGTAAAATACGCTGAAATAGAAGATTAGCAGTTTTAATATTTTCTTTTAAATCATATTGACTTTTTAGTTAGAAAGGACTAACTTTTTCTTCAATAAAAATGTTAGTTAATGCTAACGATTTAGAAGGAATTAAAATGCGTAAATTTTCTGTTTTGTTTTTGACTTTGCTGTTTACGTTCGGACTTGCAGTTCCTGCTTTTTCTGCGAGTTATGCAAGTTGGAACGCTGTAACAGATGATATGGACAAGGAACTTGATAAGGCTGGCGAAATCTATGCAAAGGGTGCCGAAGGTTATCAGGATGCTGCAAAGGCACAAGTAAACGTTGCGTATTATCAATATTACGAAAAAGTTGGATTTGAACGAACGGTTCAGGCAAAAATTTCTGGAAACAGAGCCGGCGTTGTAGAACTTCAGTTTGCTACTGTAAAAAAAACAATTTCTACTGGAAAATCTGTAAAGGAAGTTTCTGCTGAACTCAACAAATTAAAATCAATGCTTCGTGAAGATGCAAATAAACTTGATCCAAAACCGTATTGGGGACAGATTGCTGAATCTTACGGAAAAGAGATTAATTCCGCATACAGACTTTATAAGCGTGGTCAAAAAGCTGACTGCGAGACTGCTTTTAACAAAGTAATTGATGAAATTTACAGTAGTGATAAAAAAGGTTTTTATACGAATGTAAAAAAACATCTTGTTCCGGATGCTGAGCTTCTTGATAAAAAAGTAGCTTCTTCAAAAGATTTACTTTCAAAAGGTTTACAGGGAAAAATGGCAGGAAAAAGAATAGGTGAGTCTTTTGACAGTCTTTCTGAAACTCTTGCCGCAGTAGCTGTTGATTTGGATAACTGGGAAGCAACTTCAAGCTGGAGTGCATTCTGGATTAACTTTGTGGCTTCACTTTCAATCATTTTGAAGGAAGGCTTTGAAGCAATTTTAATTGTTGCTGCAATTATTGCTTATCTTAAAAAGAAGAATATGGCACATTACTTAAAGTCAGTTTATCTTGGCTGTGTGATTGGCGTTTTTGCTTCTGTTTTGATGGCGATTCTTCTTGATGCACTTGCTGGCGGTCAGGGCGACAAGCAGGAACTTATTGAAGGTCTTACAATGATTTTTGCAACTGCCGTTTTGTTTTATACATCAAACTGGATGGTTTCAAAGGCAGATGAACATCAGTGGGAAGGCTACATTAAAAACAAGGCTTCTGAATCTTCAGAAAAAGGATCTGTGTTTGGACTTGCATCAACTGCATTTCTTGCCGTGTTCCGTGAAGGTGCTGAAATTGTTTTGTTCTACCAGGCACTTGTAATCGGTTCAAATGGTTCTACTTCAATGAGTGCAATCTGGTGGGGACTTGGAATCGGCTGTATCCTTTTGGTTGGCGTTTACCTAATCATTAAATTTATTTCGATTAAAATGCCGCTCAAACCGTTCTTTATGGCAACATCAATTCTTATGTTCATTATGTGTGTTGCATTTGTTGGAAGCGGAATTGACGAATTTATTGAAGGCGACTTTATTAGTGCTACACAAATTTCAGGATTCCCAACATTCTCTATTCTTGGAATTTATCCTACAGTTGAAACTTTACTTGCTCAGATGCTCTTCCTTATTCCTGTTGTTTTGTGTCTTATTATTCAGATTAAAAATCAGAATACGGCAAAGGCTCATTCAGAGAAAAATGAAGAAGTTACTGTTTCGCCAAGAAATCGCAGACTTGCCGCAGTTTTGCAGATTTGCTTAGGTTATTTTGGCGTAGGAAATTTTTATCTTGGAAATGTAGGAAAGGCTGTAATGCAGTATTCCTGCACGGTTTTCGGCGCGTACTTTGTTTATATGGGTCAGAGTGCAAAATATGATCATCCTGTGTTTGGAATGTTCTTTACAATTTTTGGAATCTGCGCGGTTGCCTTTAGCGTTGCTTTTGTAATTGCTGATTTTGTTCTTATTCTGAACAAAAAAATGCACGACGGAAACAAACTTCCTGTTCTTGAATAAATTCTTGAATCAGGAAAATTAAAATCGGATAGAAGAAATCGTTTTGATTTTTCTATAAATAAATCAATGTTTAAAAAACATAAAGGAGATTTGACATGAAAAAGACATTGTCTTTGGTAGTTTTGGCAGGTGCTGTTATGGCATTTGGATTTGTTGGCTGCAATAAATCATCATCAAACACAACAAGTGCTGCTGCCGCTGCTGCATCAGAAGAAGCTTCTGTAGAAGGAGCAGATGCAGGTTTTGAGGAATTTGATGTTGGTGATGAACAGGAAGTTGGATTCCTTAACGTTGCCGGTGTTTACTTCCAGCCAGTTGATATGGAAGGAAACGGTGCTATTTATAATCATTCAGATTATGGTTTCCACATTGAAGCTGATATTTCTGCTTTGGAAAATGATCTTGGTTACGGCGTTGGCGACTTTGTTCCATATTTGACAGTTGACTATGAAATTCTTGGAAAGTCTGATGATTCAAATACAAAGAATGTAAAAGAATTGGGAACATTTATGCTTATGAATGCTTCTGACGGACCTCACTACGGTGCAAATATAAAATCAATTCCTGCTGGAAATTACACAGTAACATTCAAAATTCATTCTCCAGAAGAAAACGGATTCCTTCTTCACACAGACGCTTTGACTGGTGTAAAAGGTCGCTTCTCTGATTATTGGAAAACAAAGACACTGGATGTTTCTTGGGACTGGACATATCTTGGACCACAGTGGTAATTTGAAAATATTGTGATTTTTTTCACATTTTTCGAAAATAAAACAGATATCTGATAAAAAAATTTCGTCAGTCTAAAAACTGCGGAATATATTAGGGCACGTTCCGGTTTTAGACTGTGAACGTGCTTTTTTGCGTATATTTTTGCTTTACAAACTTATAATTTTTATGCGTTCTGCATTTGATTTTAGGACGCTCAAAAGTCAATTTTTTTACTGAAATTTTTTGACTTTTTACGGGAGCATAGAAATGCTTAAATATTTTGTTTGGGTTGTTAGAGATTTAATTGCTGCGGGAATGATTTTTGCCGCAATGCTTGCTCTTTCTAAACTCAGAAATGTGAAATTTCAAAAAAAAGGCCTGCTTACAGGTTCCTTAGCTGGACTTGCCGGTGCACTTTTTTTAGCAGCAGTTGAACATTTTAATGTTGTGCGGGATAAAAAACTTTTAGTCTTCAATATAATTTTTATTGCCTGCGTTCTGATTTTTGGCATTATTTATGCGGTTTTTAACTGGGGAATTTTAAGTAAAAAATTTCCTAAGATGCACGGTCTTATTGTTGCAGTTTCAGGCGGACTTTTTATTGCTCCGCTTTTGATGTATAAGCTTCCGAATGTTCTTCTGTATCCTTTTCATTTTTTGATAAAAGGGCAGAGTATTTTTAGCACGGATTTCCTTTTTAAACTGATAGGATTTTTGTTTGGAGCACTTTTAATTTTTCTGTCAATTTTAACTCTTTATAAAATTCTAGTGAATCTGCCAGTGGTTTATGCAAAGGCATTTTCTACGATACTTATAATTTTGAACTCAGTTGCGCTTTATCCTTATATGATGAGCCCGATGATTGTGCGCAAGTGGATCCGCGTTTCAAAGGGAATGAGAAAGACCGTAATCAACTTAATGAACAAAACTGACACGATTTCAGTTATTATGATTGCGATTGCCTTTGTTCTTGCATTTGTACTTTTTTACTTCAGTCTGCATAACAGGGAAACTTATTCAAATCCGGCAGAACACAGAAAAATCCGCGCAAAATGCAGAAACCAGAGACGCTGGGCAGTTGCTTTTGTAATTTTTTATGCACTTGCTGCTGTTGATTTGACAGTGCTTCAAAGACTTAGCAAAAAGGAAGTTCATCTTTCGGCGGCTGAACCTTTTGAAATGCAGGGCGACATTATTACAATTCCGCTTGAGAATGTTTCTGACGGAATTCTTCATCGCTTTGAATACAAAACCGATGACGATGTGGGAATTCGCTTTATTGTGATTCAGAAAAATGCCTATGCCTTTGGAATTGGCTTTGATGCCTGCGAAATTTGCGGTGCTACCGGTTATTATCAAAAAAACGGTCAGGTAATCTGTAAACTTTGCGATGTTGTAATGAATATAAATACAATCGGCTTTAAAGGCGGATGCAACCCGATTCCTTTGCCATACGAAATTGTTGACGGTGTAATCCGTGTGAATGTAAAAGATCTTGAAGTTGAAAAGCGGCGTTTTAGATAGAGGTGCGCTTATGTTTTTTTTGAGAATGGTTTTTTTGTCCTTTTGGAGACAGAAGGGAAAAATGGCAATGATTGCTTTTACAATTGCACTTGGAGCAAGTCTTGCCACTGCAATGCTGAATGTTATGTTTGGTGTTGGCGATAAGGTTAATCAGGAGTTAAAAACTTACGGAGCAAACATTCGCGTTGTTCCACAAACAGCATCACTTCTGAATGATATGTATGGAATTGACGGCGGAAATGATCAGTATTTAAAAGAAGATGAACTTGGAAAAATCAAAACAATTTTCTGGGCTTTTAACATTGTTGATTTTGCGCCTTATCTTGAATCTGATGTAAATTTTAATGGACAAAAAGTTGCAGTTACAGGCAGCTGGTTTAATCATCATCTTTCGCTTCCAACTGGCGAAGAACTTGATACTGGAATGAACAGCATGAAAAGCTGGTGGCACATTTCTGGTAACGGCTGGCTTTTGGATAGCGACGAAAATCTTGTGATGATTGGAAACAATGTTGC
Organism: bacterium; assembly: GCA_963601995.1. Taxonomy (GTDB): domain Bacteria; phylum Spirochaetota; class Spirochaetia; order Treponematales; family Treponemataceae; genus Treponema_D. The sequence goes on from CAVCIJ010000199.1 coordinate 5,880, forward strand.
AAAAAAATTTGGTCTAAAACCAGGCGATAAAATTCTTCTGGAAAATGGAAACCGGCAAAAAGAATTTACATTAAAGGCGACTTTTGATGCCGGCGGAGAAGAGGACGATAAAATTTTTATGAATCTTCGGGACGCACAGTATCTTTTAGCGAGCGAAGGCTTAATAAATTCCATTGAAGTAAGTGCCTTAACTTCTCCAGACAACGAACTTTCCCGCCGCGCTGCACAGAATCCGGAAAGTCTGACAAATGCAGAGCGTGAAGTGTGGTACTGCACGGCTTATGTTTCGTCAATCTGCTATCAAATCCAGGAAGTAATTACAAATGCTGTTGCAAAACCTGTTCGTCAGGTTGCAGAAAGCGAAGGTGCGATTTTAAATAAAACTCAACTTTTGATGCTTTTAATCACAATTTTAAGTTTGATTGCTTCTGCCTTGGGAATTTCAAATCTTGTTACGGCGAGTGTAATGGAACGGAGCAAAGAAATCGGTCTTTTAAAGGCGATTGGTGCTCACGACAGTCCTGTAGCATGGCTTGTACTTACCGAAATTATAATCACTGCGATTATTGGCGGTTTTGCCGGATATTTTGCAGGGCTTGGTTTTGCCCGGATTATTGGAACTACGGTTTTTGGATCGGCAATTCCTGTAACACCTACGGTAATTCCTTTGGTTATTATTTTGATTTTCCTGGTTACAATGATTGGAAGCATTCCTTCTATCAGAACAATTTTAAAACTTGAGCCTGCGGAAGTTCTTCACGGGCGTTAAAAAAGGTCATTGCCGTACTAAAATTGCGGAATTTTCGCAGTAAATTCTGCCGGCAATCTGATTTTAAGAAAAATTATCTGTTTAAGATGATAATGAAATTTAGGAATACAAAATGACAAAATCTAGATTTTATATAAAGATGATAACCAGTTCTTTAATCCGCAGACGAAGCCGAATGTTAATTGCACTTTTTGCAATTGCGATTGGAGCGACGGTTCTTTCGGGATTGGTTACGATTTATTATGATGTTCCGCGTCAGATGGGACAGGAATTCCGTTCTTACGGCGCAAATATTCTTTTGACATCTTCTGACACAGAAAGTTTTACTCAGCAGGATCTTGAAGAAACAAAAAAAATTTTTCCAAAAGATTCAGTTGTAGGAATGACACCGCTAAAATATCAGAATGTTCGTGTAAATGAACAGCCTTTTACTGTGGCTGGAACAGATTTTAATCAGCTTAAAAAAACAAGTCCGTACTGGTATGTTACAGGCGACTGGCCGCAAAAAAACGATGAGGCTTTGGTTGGTCAAAATGTTGCGCAAACAACAAATCTTTCGGTAGGAAAGGAATTTAAAGTTTACGGTGTAAATAGTCTTGGACAGAATTTTGATAAAAAACTGACTGTGGCTGGAATTTTGCAGACTGGCGGCAATGAAGAAGACTGCATTTATATGAATATGACTGATGTTGAAGAAATAAGCGGATTTTCTAATCTTGTTGACGTTGCCGAATGTTCAATCTCTTTAAGTGGCGATGAACTTCAAAAATGTGCAGATTCTGTTAATGAAAAAATTCCATCAGTAACTGCAAATCTTGTTAAGCGCGTTACGCAGTCTGAAGGAACTGTTTTGGGTAAGCTTCAGGCATTGGTTTATATTGTTACAATCATAGTTTTGATTTTAACGATGGTTTGCGTTGCAACAACAATGATGGCGGTTGTTACAGAACGCCGGCGCGAAATCGGATTAAAAAAAGCTTTGGGTGCTTCTAACAAAGAAATTGTGTGGGAGTTTTTGGGCGAAGGACTTTTCTTAGGTGCGCTTGGAGGAATTCTCGGCGTAATTTTAGGATATTTCTTTGCGCAGGCAGTAAGCATGAATGTTTTTACAAGAAGCATTTCATTCAATTGGATTATTGTTCCGCTCACAATTCTTGTTTCAGTTTTGGTTACGGCACTTGCCTGTGTAATTCCCGTAAGAAGCGCAACTGACGTTGATCCTGCTCTTGTTTTACGAGGCGAATGAGAATTGCGTTTTGCTAAAAAGTAATTGTTATGCTGAATTTTAAATTTTATTTCAGCATTTAAAAAATCATTTTTTTTAGATTTTAGTGAGGTAAATATATGGCACTTTTGGAAGTTAAAGATATTTCGAAAATTTATTCTGGTGGAACGGTTAAGGCACTTCAGAATGTGAGTCTGGAAGTTAAAGAAGGCGAGTGGGTTGCAATTATGGGACCTTCTGGTTCCGGAAAATCAACTATGCTCAACATTATCAGCTGTATGGATAAGCCAAGTAACGGTCAGGTGATTTTGGACGGGCAGGATATTACAAAGCTTTCGTCAAAGGAGCTTACGAATATTCGCCGCGACAAAATTGGTCTGGTTTTTCAGCAGTTTCATTTGGTAAATTATTTAACGGCAATAGAAAATGTTATGGTAAGTCAGTATTACCATTCAATGCCTGACGAAAAAGAAGCAATGGAAATGCTTGAACTTGTTGGATTAAAAGAGAGGGCTAAGCATTTGCCGCATCAGCTTTCGGGCGGAGAACAGCAGCGTGTTTGCATTGCACGTGCTTTGATAAATCATCCGCAGATTATTCTTGCCGACGAGCCGACTGGAAATCTTGATGAAGTGAATGAAAAACTTGTAATTGATATTTTTAAGAAACTGCATTCTGAAGGCAAAACTATTATTGTTGTAACACACGCACCGGAAGTTGCACAGTTTGCTGAGCGCACAATTGTTCTTGAACACGGAAAATTTCATAAGGAAATAAAAAATAATGGAAATCTTGTAGATTTTGCGGAAATGGTAAAATAACTGAAAATTTTGCGCGGATTTTGAGATTTTTATAAAGAATTTTTTGTTTTTAGAAGGAATTTTATGTCAGATTTTTCTATAAAAAATAATTTTCGGATTGCTGACTGCATTTATTTTGTTCTGTCAGTCTTGTTTCTTTTAGGTTCAATTTTTTTGTTTAACACTTGTGCTCCTAAAGATGACGGTTCGTGGATGACTTGCCACTGGGCAGGAAATATTGTTACAGGACTTGCGGCTGTTCTTTGTATTCTTGCACTTGCAATTAATTTTGTTTCGCTTTCTGTAAAAAAGGGAATTTATTTTGCTTCGCTTTTGCTTGAACTTTTTACAGCTTTTGTTCCTGGAAAAATTATTCATCTTTGTATGATGAGCGAAATGAAATGTAATGCACTTTCAAAGCCATGCGTAATTGTTTTTAGCCTGATTCTTGCAGTTTATTCGCTTTTGAATTTATTTTCAAAAACAAAATCAAAAATCAAATCGGAAGAAAAATAATAAAGGCGGCGGTTTTTAATGAAATTTATCAGTAAACTTCCTTTTAAAAATATTAAGGCAAAGATTGGTCGTTCAGTTTCGCTTTTTATTTTTGCACTTTTGCTTGCAATTACAAGTTTTGGCGGTGCGCTAGTTGTAAAAAGCTTAAAAAACGGACTTAAAAGTCTGGAAAAAAGGCTTGGCGCAGACATAATTGTAGTTCCGTATCAAACACGCACAAAGGAAAGTGTAGAAAGTCTTTTGTTAAACGGAAACCGCACAACTTTTTATATGCCAAAATCTTATATTAAAGAATTTGAAAATTTTGATGGAATTGAAATTCTTTCTTCACAACTTTTTCTTTCTTCAATAAGTGCGGGCTGCTGTTCTGTAAAAGTTCAGATTATCGGCTTTGATCCTGAAACTGATTTTACAATTCAACCCTGGGCATACGAATCTTATAAAGGAAGACTGGGGGACTTTGAAATTCTTGTAGGAAGCAAAATCACTTTGCCAGGCAATATGATGCTCACACTTTACGGCACAAAACTCAAAATTGTTTCGCAGCTTAAGCAAACCGGCAGCGGACTTGATAACGCGGTTTATTGCAATATGAACACAATCAAATCTTTGATTAAGATGGCAGCAAAGCTTTCAAATTCTCCCACAGGAAAACTTGATTCGGAAACAAATATTTCTACAATTCTGATAAAAGTTGAAAACGGCTACGATGTGGATCATATTGTTAACGAAATAAATCTTCATAGCCGGAAAGTTCGTGCAATTCGTGCAAAATCTATGACAACTGATGTTGCTGATAATCTTGCTAAGATTTCAAAAATTGTGGGTGCTTTAATTGCAGCAGTGTGGATTTTGTGCATTGTGATTATGATGATTGTTTTTTCAATGATTGTGAATGAACGCAAAAAAGAATTTGCCGTTCTTCGCGTGATTGGTGTTTCGAAAAAAAAGCTTTCGTCTCTTGTAATTTCAGAATCGCTCATAATAAGTTTTGCCGGTGCTCTTGCAGGAATTTTTCTAGTCCTGCTTGTAAGTATTCCGTTTAATTCATCAATTCAGGCGATGCTTGGGCTTCCTTATCTTCTTCCATCTTTTGCAGAAATTTTGATTTTGTCTTTTGCAACTTTGCTGATTTCCCTTGCGGCAGGTGCTCTTTCTTCGTTTATTTCAGCGGTAAAAGTGAGCAGGCAGGACGCAGGCTTAATTTTGCACGCAGAAAATTAAAATTATTTTGTTTTTAAGGGTAAGATTATGATTTTAAAAGCTGAAAAAATCACTAGAAAATATACAAGACTTAGAAAAAACTCGAATTTTTTTTATGCGGTTAAGGAAACAAATTTTGAATTAAAGCCGGGTGAACTTGTAGAAATTTGCGGGCGTTCCGGCAGTGGGAAATCAACTTTTTTAAATATGATGTGCGGAATTTTAAAGCCGAGCAGCGGAAAAATTTTTGCCTGCGAAAAAGATTTGTACGCGATGAACGACGCAGAGCTTTCGGTTTTTCGTAACAAAAATTTTGGCGTAATTGTGCAGGGGCAGAGTTCTCTTTCAAGTTTGAGCGTGCTGGAAAATGTAAAACTTCCGGCGCTGATTTACAAAAATGATAGTGAAGAATTGAATGAGAGAGCTCTTTTTTTGCTTGAAAAAGTTGGAATTGCTGACTTAAAAAACGAAAATCCTGACAGTTTGAGCGGCGGCGAAATGCGGCGGATGGCAATTGCACGCGCGCTTATAAACAATCCGGATTTTATTTTTGCGGATGAGCCTACAAGCGACTTGGATGATGAAAATACGCAGAATATTCTTGCCTTGCTGCAAAATCTTGCCGGGGAAGGAAAAGCCGTTTTGCTTGTAACCCACGAAACTGACGCAGAAAAATACGCTGACAAAGTTTACAAAATGGACGGCGGAAATCTTTTTGAAATAAAAAAATGCTAGATTCTGACAATTAGATAAAATGATTAAAAGTGCATTAAAAAAAATCATTATGCAATAAAAAAGAGCAGGCTTTTTAAGTCTGCTCTTTTGCATTTTAGCGAATTAAAACATCGCGTTTTCTTTCATTAGCTCTAAAAATTGCAATTTTTAGAGGTTTTCCAAGCGATTTTAAACCTGGAACAAATTGATTTCGTTGCCGATTTCATCAATAGAATTTTGCATTTTCTTAGAAATATCTGTGAGTGCAACACCAGTTTCATTGATTTTTCTAGCACCGACTTTCATTTCGTCCATACTTGTAAGCATAATTCCGGTTGCATTCTGAAGATTTCTAACTTCGCTTAAAATTTGTTTGTTTCCTTCTGCCATTTCTGAAGAAGCCGTTCTAACTTCAATTGTGCTGTCGTTCATTGCGTGAAGAGCTTCGCTGATTTGCTTAGAACCCTGAGACTGTTCTTCCATTGCAGCGCGAATCTGGCGTACAAGTTCGTCAGTTTCCTTGATTTTTGAAGTAACGCTTTGGAAAGCTTCGCTAGACTGAACGCTTGCATCTACAACTCCAGAAATTGAAGATTCAATATTTTTCAGCTGCTTTCCGATTGTTTTTGACTGCTGACTTGAAGTTTCAGAAAGTTTGCGGATTTCATCAGCAACAACGCTGAATCCTTTTCCTGCATCTCCGGCATGAGCTGCTTCAATTGCAGCGTTCATTGCAAGAAGATTTGTTTGTTCGGCAATTGCAGAAATTGCTGCGTTTGCTTCCTGAAGTGACTGCGACTGATCCTTAATTACTTCAATTCTTTTGTTTACATCAAGCTGTCTTTCTGAACCCTGCTGTGCACGTTCTGTAAGTTCCTCGAAAGAACCTGCCATTTTATCCATTGAAGAATTTACAGAATTGATGTTTCCAATCATCTGTTCAACCGCAGCTGAAGCCTGAGAAACACCAGAACTCTGGTTTTCAATCATCTTTTTGAGGGATTCAATATTTGACGCAATTTCATTTACTGCACCAGCAGTTTCTGTAACACTGTTTGACTGTGTGTTAATCTGCTGATGAACAGATTCAATGTTTGCAAGAATTTCTGTAATCGAAGCAGAAGTGTCTTCTGTACTTGCATTTAAATCTTCACCCACAAGTACAAGGTTTGAATCCGCTTTTTTAAGATTTTTTACAATTGTCTGAAGTTTGTCTGAGAATTTATTGAATCCGTCTATAACGTCTCCAATTTCATCATGGTTCCCTGTGTTTTTAATGCGCTTTGTAAGGTCAGCATTTCCAGTTGCAATTTCATTTATGCTTGTTTTTACTGAAATAAGAGGATTTGTAATTTTTCTTATGATAAGTGAACTTAAAATAAGGCTTACAAGAATTGTAACTATTGTTCCTAAAATAACGGCTGTATTAAGTCTTTTTAGTCCGGCAAAGTAAAAATCATATGGAGCCGCAGCAAAAATTGCCCACGAACATGCACCGCCAACAGGCTGATAGGATGCAACCATCTTTATGTTTGTGCTTGGATCAATAAATGTTTCAACACCGTATTTTCCTGAAGCTACTGATTTTAATACTTTAGCAAGAGAACTTTTTGGATCAAGGGCAGATTGAGATATTCCCTGCATTGCCTGATTTGAAGAGTTTGCATTGCCAATTGTGTCTCCAGTTCTCATATCAATTATTGTAGGATGATAGCCATTTCCAATATCGATTTGTTTTACAGTATTATTTAAGAAATTTCCCTTAACAACAGAAGAAATTGCTCCTAAAATTTTTCCAGTTTCGTCATAAAGCGGAACTGCGTAAAAAATAAGTTCGCCGCCACTTGCTGTATCAACATTTTGAATTGGAGAAGAAACATAATCGTTTCCCTTTAAGGCTTCGGTAAGATAAGTTTCTCCGTAGTAATTTGCGGTTTTTCCATTAGAAAGAATTGTATTTCCCTTTGTGTCAAAAACAGCAATTCCTTCGTAGCGATCAGGATTATTTTGAACAATTTTTGCAAGATCCGCAGTTTTTTGTTCAAGAGTCCTTTGTGAACTTGAAATTGACGGAAGCTGAGAAACAGAGTGAAGCATAAAAAGCTCTTTGTCATTTTCATCTTTTATATCGAGCCCAAGATATCCGGCAAGTGCAGAAAGCTGACCGTTTACTGCCTTAACAAGATTTTTTCCGGCAATTTTATACATTCCAATGCCAATAACAATATTGGAAAAAAGTATGATTACTACAACTAGCAGAATGATTTTTAATTTAATGCCTATCTTCATCGTAAACCCTCTTTGTTTACTGTTTGAATTTATTATACATAGGATGTTTCTAAGATTCATAATTTTTAGAAGCAAGTCTACCCATAACTTACAGCAAACAAATACAAGATTATTATAATATCTTTGTTTTTATTTTCAAGTTTTTTTAATTTCCAAAGATTTACAGATAAATTTTTTGTTTTATTTACAGAAAGTTTGCAAAATTCCTGCAGATGGAAGATTGCCGTCGTTTATATTGATGTTTATGCTGCTTTTATGTTGATATTTACATTGTCGTTTGTTCTGCCGCTTATGACATAAGTTTTTGTCATTCATAATTTTTTAGCTGGCAAAAAAAACGGCGGTTTCTTTCGCGAAAGAAACCGCCGCCTGTAAAATTTCATTAATTTTTTTTTAATCGTTTTATAAATTTTATAAAAAAAATGTTTTTAATTTAAACTCATCTTTTAAAATCAGTTTGAAAATCTTATTTTTTCCCAACGCTCGTGGTACTTGTCTAAATCTGCGCCCAAATCCTTTTTAAGCGTACAGGTAAAAGCCTGTGACGGATCGTACATAGATTTTTGTGTTACATATTCAAGTGCTTCTTGATTTACAATGCAGGGGTAACCAAATTGATCTATAAAAACCGCATAATTTTCAGGTCTGTGAATAAAATTTATAAATTCATTTGCAAGTTCGGCATGCGGCGCATCTTTTAAAATAACCATGCAGTCCATTGTTGCCGGGCCGCCTTCTTTTGGAATAAAAAAATCTATAGTTTCGTCCCAGCGGCTCTTGTCAACTTCGCCAAAACAAATTTCAGGATAACCCTGGCAAAGCCAGAAATCTCCGCTTGCAAAAGATTTTCCAAATCCCTCAGCATCAAATTTTACAAGATTCGGCTTCCATTCTTCAATGACTTTTTTAGTTGCCTCGTCAAGTTCCTTTTCATCAGTTGTATTTAAATCGTAACCTAAACTCACCAAAGCGCAGCCCAAAACTTCTCTCTGCTCGTCCATCATAGTAGCGTGACCTGCAAACTGCGGATCAGAAAAAATTTCGTAACTTCTTGCATAGTCTGGATTTGTAACCTTTGTTTTGTTAACAATAATTCCCGTCGCACTCAAAGCATAAGGAACGCAGTATTCCATATTTGAATCAAAATCAATCATTTCAAGAACCACAGGATTTATTTTGCTCCTGTTAGTAAATTTGCTCTGATCAAGTTTTTGAATCATTCCCTGCTTAATCATTATCGAAACAAAATCATTAGATGGAATTACAATATCGTAGCCCTTTGCCCCGGCACGTAGCTTTGCATACATTTCGTCGCAGGTAGAATAACTGTCAATTTTAACCTTGCAGTCAAATTCCTTTTCAAACTTTGCAACAACCTCGTCCGGCGTATAATAAGTCCAGTTGTAAAGATACAAAGTTCTGTCATTTTTTTTAGAACATCCGGCCAGCGAAAAAATAGAAGCGCAAAAAACTGCCGCTCCAAGAATTTTGGTGAAGTTTTTCATACGAATACTCCAGATAAAATTTTTTTTGTGTTTTGTGAACACTCCATATTTGGCAAACCAAACTAGTTTGCTTTAGTTTTCTCACATCAGCAGAGCGCCAACGACGAGTACAGTGTGAAAGTTTTGTAAATATAGCATTTTTTGAAAAAAATAAAATCTGTTTTTTTTGTTATATTTTTTTTGAAGCACAATTTTTTTCCTGTCGGAAATTTTTCTTCGTTCCGGCTGAAAATTTTTTCAGGAAGCCGCTGTTCGTCGCAACCTTACGGTTGCTTCACGAGTTTTCTTGCGAAAACTCGCGGATTTTTTGTTAAGCAATAAATTTTTGTTAGATAGGGAATTTCACT
>CAVCIJ010000200.1:0-5711 GCA_963601995.1 bacterium
GTTATAGATTTCTTAAATCCAAAGAAAGCCACAAGAATAGAGAAAAACAATTCCGAAGATGATTCGTATGATATTACAGACATTTTTGGTGGAAGTAATACTTATTCTCCTGAAAAGATCTTTGAACAAAATGAATCAAACAACGAAATTCTGTCAAAAATAAATGATGAGTGGAATAAACAGAAGGAAGATTCAAAATTACTTATGTCAGAACTTCTAACACTTTCCATAATAGAAGCGATTGAAAAGAACTATCTCAATATAGAATCTACATCTTTAGAACCATATTCATTCATAAATAGAAAAATGATGAAAGTCTATTTTTTTAATCATGATGAAGAAATACCAACCAAGCAACAGATTGGGGAAAAATATAAACTCACGAAATCTGGCGTAAGTAAAAAATTAAGTAGATTTTTTGAAAAAATAAAGAACTAGCCTGAATTTCGAGTTTAGTTAAAAGTATACAAAAAAAGCGTATTTCTTTAGAATTTTAATCACCACAAAAAAAATAAAAAAGAAGTACGCTTATGTATGAACAAATTTACCTCTTAACACAGATGTTTTTCAAGAGCCTCAAGGGTAACATGATGTTTGAATTCCTTTATTCCTGCTACAACGGAAAAAGAGATCCAAAACGCAGGCTCAGTCTTGAAAAAGTTGTGGCACTGAATATCTTCAGATTTCATTATAAAGTCTTGGATTTAAAAATCTATCACAAATTTCTTTCAGATGTGATGATTGATAAAATGCCAGAATTGCCGAATTATGAAAATTTTCTCAAAGCGACTAACAAATCAAGTGTTTTCAACTACGCTTTTATGAATTTTCTTCTGAAACTCAACAGAAGCAGGAACAGTATTTGCTGACGCCGGATATCTTCAGAAAAGTGAAGTCTATAAAAGCATGGCTGACAGAGGATTAAAATTTGAATCAGCAACGAGAAAAAACATGAACAGACTTATGTCTGGCTTTGAATGTTTCCACATAAAACACAGAAGCATAATCGAATCCGATTGGGGAATCCTGAAAGGCAACTACCAGCTTGAATATCATAAAGCAATAAATATTCACGGCATGTTCAGACATTTCTTTTACAGCCTTTCTTCATACATGATAGACAGAAGTCTTAATTTCTATCTTAACTGCTTCAGAATCCTGTTGGAATAAAACTCGAATTTCAGAGTAGTTAGTTTTATCCTTTGCGAATGATTCGGTCTGTCTACGATAACATCTGATGTATTAAGTTTTTGAATCCAGCTCAAAAGATTTGAAAGCAATAATTTTACATCTTTTCGGTATGGTTTTGGATCAGAAACTATTGAATCATGAAGTTTTTGTGACAGTTCACCAAAATATAAACAGCCGTTGTTTTTCTGCAGAACATTTATAAGCCATTTATAACAGTTTGACGATAAAAAGGCACTTCTGATGTTTTCAATGTTTCCGTCATATACAACATCAAGAAATGATATTTTCTCTCCATAAGAGAAATCTGTTCTATCTGTTTCAGGCAAATCATAAGAAAACAATGTGTTTATTTTTGGCTGAGCAAGATTTTTTATATCATCGCTCCATTCAGAAGATTCAACATTTTTTCCATTCTCCTTTGTTTCTTCATATTGCATTCTCATTATTCTGACAATTTCATCCGTTACTTTTATTGAATTTTCAAAAAGACTTTCTATTTTATGAATATCATCTTGTTCAACTTTTACAAAAGATGCCATCTCGTAATTCCCATAATTTTTTAATTCAAGCCCACTTGCCGTCATGTTCGCACTTCCGATAATTCCGCGGGAATTGTCCACAATATAAGTCTTTGCATGAAGGTCGAATCTTATAAAGACTTTCCATTCATTATTAAGACAGTAGTCAAGGATTTTAAAATCTGTCGCACCAGAAATAAGATCAGAAAGACGAAATCTGACCAGAAGTTTTTTTTTCCAAAACACATGGATTAATATGAGATTCAAGATTTTTCAAAGCATCCAATTTACAAAAAGCGGAAATCATCTGCACGGATTTTTGCGCAGATGAAAGTTCCGAGTAAATTGCATTTAAAATTTCTTTTGAAACTAAAATGCTCATAATCAATTTTCTGATGGATTCAACAGCTCTTCGATATATTCATTGAGCCTTGTCTGCCAAGTTGAAATAAGTTTGTCATTCTGTTCCTGCTGCTGAGGATTTGTTTTGTCAACTGCACGTACAAAAGAAGCCAAAAACAATTCAAATGTTGTTTTTGAATTCTCATCTTCCGCAACTTTTTCCAAAAATGAAGTATAAAATTTATGAGCAATATTTATGGTTATGAGTTCTGTTCCCAAAGAAAAAGAATAGTCAAAAGCGGGTCCGAATTTTCCCAAATCCTTGTAAGCAAAATTTACACTATTGTTCAAAAAACGGTAAATTTCATCTTTTGATGGATTTTTCAAGCCTATATCAATTAAAGCAGACTTTCCTTCATTTTCCAACTGCTCTATGGATTTTGTTTTTTTTATTTTTGAAGTCTCACTTTCACCGTTATCATCAGCATTGTTTTCAACTGTATTGACTGTCTGAGTTGATGCTGGAATTCGTTCTTCTGGAAGAGTTCTTGCACTCTTTCTAATTTCTTCATTCCGTTTATACATTTCTTTTATCGTGCTAGAAATTTCTCTGCTCAATGTATTCCAAATTGGTTCAAGACCTTCAAAATCCAACAAATCATTGTTTTCGGTCTTTTTTAATTCAACATACTGCTTGTTGTTGGAAACTCCAAAAACTTCATCCAATTCCGGAGTAAAAATAATTTCACATCCCCACCAGCGATGCTGAGGTTCATTCACATTTTCATAGAAATCAAACTTTCTAAAATCAATCTCTCGCCCTGCTCTGACCACAGAGATTCCTTCAAGTTTTTTTGCATAGTTTCCAATCTCATATCTTCCAGGATCATTTTCAATTGCAGTCTGATCATAAAATTTATTTTTTACAACTGAATACCGAACTTTTACATTTGAAGTTTTTAACTCTCCATTTTTATCGTAATATTTTACAGGAACATCAACTTCACCTGTCTTTCCAGTTTTAGTTGTATAAGGCTCAAATATTGGCTCAAGATTTTCTCCAGCACCACGAAAAAATATCTTTTTAGGTTCATCTAGATTTCCCAACGCATAATTATCTTCAATCAAAAACAATGGGTCATTAGGAAAAACGGTTGTTATGTCATCTTTGTTGTCATCATTAAAAATCTTTATGGAACATTTCTTATCATGAATGAAATATCTGAATTTCTGACCAACTGAGAATTCAAGTCTGGATTTTAGCGCACAACTTGTCTTAGGCTGAATTCTGTCACAGTTCTTCCAAATAACAAGTGTTCCATTTTTCTTAAAATCGAACTGCTCATTATTTATTTTCAGATTTATATAATATTCATACATTTTAGGAATAGAAACTTTTTTTGGGTCTTCAATGACTTTTTGCTCGCCAGATTTTATTTTGTTTATATCAAGATAGACGCATTTTGCATTCTCAATTCCATTCTGCCATGAATAAACATAAACCACAGGACAAGCGTATAAGGAAGCCTGCGGAAGTCCTACACCGAATCTTCCCATGCCTTTTCGTTCACGGCGTGTTGAAACTCCAAGACCAAGACACTTTCCAAGAATTTCATCAGACATTCCCATTCCGTCATCAAGAAAACCGACTTCAGAAATATTTTTCCTTCCGGTCTTATCGTTTACATTGTCTTTCAAAATGACAAAAACATTCTTTGCCTCTGCTTCGATTGAATTGTCAATAATTTCGGATACAGCGCTTTCCGCATCTTTATATCCGGAACTTCTTAATGCAGCTCCTAAAAAATGCTGGATGTCAACAATACTTTCGCTCATAGTGTTACTCCTTGTATATTTTTATTTATTCCAATAAGAATCGAAATATGAAAACGCCTTTTCATTGTCAAAAGATTCAAGGTTATCTTTTACATCAATTAAAAGACATTCTTCCTGACCGCCCATCAATGGTCCTCGCAGGCCACGTCCTAACATTTGGCTATAAAGCACAATCGATTTTGTTGGACGAGTTATAAAGACACACTGAATGTTCGTTGAGTCAAAGCCTGTAGTTAAAACTTCAAAATTTATTATGATGTTGCAAGGATTATTCCTGTCCTTGAATGAATCAATCGCTTTTTTACGGTCAAAAGAATTCATATCTCCAGTAATTACACAGTTCGGGATATCTTCCAATGTCAGAATTGCTGAAAGCATTTTTGCATGAAGAACAGAACATGCAAAAACAATTGTCGGCTTTTTTAATGAATACATTTTTCTAAGACCTGCGAGAATCGCCTGATTCCTGCTTTTATTTCTTGCAAAAATTTCCAATTGTCTGTTTGTAAAGTCTTTTGATTCATCTGAATTGAAACCTGATTTTAAAACTGCGAGTTCTTCCTCTGAAAAATTCTGTTCATAGCACAATTCTTCCCTTTGCATTTTTGAAAGGATTTTTCTTTTCTGAAAATATCTGATGATGTTTTTTTCTGACGACAAATTTTCAGAAACTTGTTTTCCAAAATTCATATAATTGATTACATCAGAATCAATGGAAACAATTCTGTTTTCAAACATCAAAGAAAAATTCTGATTTTCATCCGAATAGTCAGAAGTACGACCTGGTGTTGCAGTAAGCCCAAGCAAAAAACGATTTTCCATTTCGGAAGTTTTCCGCATAAAATCGGCAATAAGCTTTTTTGTTTCTGCCGCCGCCGCTTTATGAGCCTCATCAAAAGCAAAAAGACGGCAATCTTCTATCAAACGTGAATAAAGTTTTTTGTTTCCTTTTGCAACAGACATCAACTTGCCAAGTCCGCAGAACATAATTCCATTGAATGGAAGTTTGCAATCAAGTTCTGCATTGCCCCAAAAACGATAAGCATTTATTTCGCCGTCCCCCAAATGTTTCCATACCGAACAAAAAGTGCTGTAAGCCTGCTCCAAGAGTTCTGTTGTATGGGCGACCCAAATCACAAGCCCCTTTTTGTGAAGCGTAAATTCCAAGTAATTTGTAATTATATGCATTGCTGTTTTTGTTTTTCCTGTTCCTGTAGGCATATGAACAAGAACTTTTCCAAGCGGCAAATCTGAATTCAAGATATTCAGAATACGTTGCTTTATAAAAAACTGATAATCTAAAAGCTCAAAAAATCTTTCACTTGAAGTGATTTTTGAGACAGTTGAAGTCTCTGTTTTATTTGAATTTTCAAAAATATTGTTTTCAATTCCCCCACAAATGCAAAAGCTTCAAAGAAAATGAATTATTTCCCCATTGTTTTTCAGAAAGGATTTTACAAACTTTTTTTAAATCACCTTCTGAATTATTGGGAAAATATTTATGCACCAAATCAATTACATCATTTTTACCCATTGCAAGTAGAAGTTGTTCACGGACAAATGAATTTTTTAAAATGTTTATTCCATAAAGACAATCAATCATAGAAACAAGTTTTTTCTTTGACCATTTATCTTCTTGCGAATAATTCCATTCATCGAGATTTTCAACAATTTCATTTCCAAGAATTTTCTGCAAAGTTGAAATGCTAAAATTACTCATTAAATCTAAATAATTCATATTTTCCTCACCCATTCACCTTTATAAAATCCATCGCCCCTTCCAGCGCGCAAAAATCCTCTTCGCCTGTAAAATACCCCACGCTA
>CAVCIJ010000201.1:0-2980 GCA_963601995.1 bacterium
TCTGCAAAATATGAAGCACAAAATGAAATGAATATTTTTTGTCGCTGATTGTAACTGAAAGAAAACTTGATAGAAGCGTTTGGCATACAGTCCGCTGGCAGTCAATTGCTTACGAAGAAGGAAATCCTGTTCAGGAAATGAAGCTTCCGCCAAAACCCGAAGTTCAAATTGTAAAAAATTCAGATTTTTCTGAAACTGCAAAAATTTTATCAAGTGAAAAATTTCTTTTTGCAGTCGACAATCCTTTTGAAAATACAAAAAATTATTTTTATGATTCTATTACGGTTGACACTTTTGAAGGTGATGAATTTGAAGCAAATTTAAGTTTTTGCGTTTACTACGAAAATGTTTTTCAAGGAAAAATTTTAATTCCTTTTTCAATTGACAAAAGAAAACCTCAAAGTCCTGTAATCCGCTCTTCTTCAATTTCGTCTTACACTCGAAAAGATGTGAATCTTGAAATTTCTGGAGAAGATGGCTGCAGGATTTTTTATGCAGTAAGTCCGGCTTTTGAAACTGACTCGGCTGCAGAAATTGACGCAAACCTTGTATTTAAAAATATTTTTGCTGATGATTTTAAACTTTATGACGGAAGCACAATAACTTTGACAGCACCTTCCGAAAAAGTTTCGTTTTACAAAATAAGTGCTTATTCTGAGGATCCTGCGGAAAACAAAAGCAGTATAAGCGAATACTGCGTTGTTTTGGACGAATTTAATTATTATTTGGATTCTTCATCAAAGTCTGAAACTGCTGATGGAACTTATATCAATCCATTTGTAACATTTGAGCAGGCTCTCGAAACAATAAATAAAAATGAATATACAATTTTAAATATCAGCGGTGACATTTGCCTTTCGCAAAGTGAATACGACATTACTTCTGACTGCCTGATTAAAGGAAATCATGGGCGATTGATTTTTGGAAGAGGAACTTTGCTTTGCGCAAAAAATGCAAATTTAACTTTTGAAAATCTGATTATTGAAAAGGATTCGCAGTCTTATTCTGGGGAAAATTCAAAAAATTTTCTTGAAGCTGAAAATTCTTTTGTAAGTATAAAATCTTGCGAACTTATAGGAATTTTTGAAGAAAGCGGAATTCTTTTGAATTTATCTTCGGGCGGACTTAATCTTGAAGATTCTGGTTTAACAGTAAATTCTTCTTCGTACGCCTGCGCCTTTAATTCCTTGTTTTCAAAAATTACCTGTAAAAATTCAAGAATAACGTCTTCTGCCGAAACTGCAGTAAATTTTAGCGTAAATGGTGCTTTTTCCGTTATCGAAAACAGCAGTTTTACTGTGATTGCAAAAATGGGAAGATGCCTTGAGTTTGTGGAAGCAACGGCACAAATCAGCGGAAATACGTTTACAGCAGATTTAAGTTCTGATTTAAAAGGTTCATCTCCTGTGTGGAAAGACGCAGATTCAAATTTTGTACTTAACGAAAATAACAGCCAGGAAGGTTTTTAGTTTTATGAATTGTGATGATTTGTTTATTGCTGGTTTGGACGAGGCTGGAAGAGGACCTTTGGCAGGACCTGTAAGTGCTGCCTGTGTAATTCTGCCAGAAAATTTTCCTATAGAAATTTTAAATGATTCAAAAAAACTTTCTGAAAAAAAAAGAAATGAAGCCTTTCCTATAATCAGGGAAAAAGCCTGCTGGGGAATTGCTTTCGTTGATCATACAGTCATTGACAAAATAAATATCCGCGAGGCTTCCTTAAAAGCTATGCAGATTGCGTACAAAATGATGCTGATAAAATTTCCGAACTGGGCAAAATCTTCTGGATTTGAAAGTAATTTTACTGAAAAATCAATAAGTGCGATTGTAGATGGAAATGCTGTTCCTGATATAAATTGCAGAGTTCAGGCTGTTGTAAAGGCTGATGCAAAATTTCCGTGCGTAATGGCTGCAAGTATTCTGGCAAAGGTTGAACGTGATAAGATTATGCTTGATTACGATAAACTCTATCCTCAATATGGCTATGCAAAACATAAGGGCTATCCAACTGCGGAACATAGAAGAATTTGTCATGAAATCGGACCTTCGCCAATTCAAAGAATGAGCTTTAAATACTAAAGTGATAAATGAAAAAGCAAGCGAATTTTTCTGGCAGAACTCACTTGCTTTTTTTTCAGACAGGCTTTTTACCTGTAAGATATTTTTAATTCAAAAGTTTAAGTCTAGTATTCTTCTGCTGATGTTTCTCTCTTTGATGCAATGTGAACAGAATTATCCTCTTTTGCAGCTCTTCTTTCGGCAACAAGTCTGCTTTCTCCCTTGCGACGGATTACAATCTTTTTCTTTGAAGATTCAAATCCTTCTTTTTCAGGAGCGTATTTTGCTTCTTTTGCAGCTTTCTTTTCAGCCTTTGCCTTTGCTCTCTCTCGATTTTCTTTTTCAATGAATTTCAATGATGAATCAAGTCCGCCTAAAAATTTCTGCATATCATCTGCAAAAACTACAATGGCTCTTCTGTCGTCAACACCGTCTTTTACCTTGCTTTCAACAATCTGCAAAAAAATGTCACGGTTGCGGTTTTCTTTTACATTAAAAAAATATGCACGATTTTCCAATGTAACCTGATTTGTGTAAAGTTCGCCACGAATACCCATTTTCCTTCCCTCGCAATGTGCTTGATTTTAATTAAGGTTATTTTTGATGATTTTAAACTGACTAAAAATATTTCAACATATCTGCATAAAATTTTAGCCGTAAAAAATCTTTAAGTGAATAAAAAATTTAAACAGCAACAATCTAGCAAATCTGAAAAAACTTTTCAATAGCCTTTTTGCTGCTGAAATTTATCCCGTAAAAAAATCGCTGGAATTTCAATAAAAAATTCAGCCAAGTTATTTTGCAAAAAGCTCTGCAACAGATTTTACAGCCTCGTAAAGTTCATTTATAGATTTTTCTGTGCTTTCAAATCCAAAACTGAATCTTACGGCGTCTTTTTTTTCTTCGGCACTGATATCCATGC
>CAVCIJ010000202.1:0-2451 GCA_963601995.1 bacterium
CCTTTTTCTTTTTTTTTCACTTTTTTTTTAATTTTTTTTTCGATGCGGATTTTTTTTAGGAGAAAACACAAATGACACTGGGCGAACACTTCCAAAAACTGATTGACAGCTGCACGGACAATGCACGTGCTGCGCTCGAACGCAAAGACACTGACATGGTGATTTTCTGGCTTAATGCAAAAACAGGAATCACAAAAAGGCGCAATGCCCTCATCATTCAAGAACTCGAACAGCAATATACAGCTTAAAAATTAAGGAGGTTATCACATGGATAACGAACTGCTCGCAATATGCGACAAACTCAACGGCTACGACGTAGCAAACCGATTTGAAGTCGTAAAGGCTTCAAAAAATGAAAACGGCTTATGGGAATTACTCGTAAGGAACATCAGTAAAAAAGCACCCGAAGGAAATGAGGAGGTAACCAAATGACACTTTATGAAATCACGAACGACGTCCTGCAAATCAATGAACTTCTTGAATCCGCCGTAGACAGCGACGGAAACCCGCGCGACCTTACGCCAGAAGAAGAAAACATAATCCGTGAATGGTTTGCTACCAGCAAAGAAGACTTTGACGCAAAGTTTGACAACTACGGACGCTTTATAACCAACTTAAAAATCCAGGCAGAAACAGCAGACAACGAGCGCAAGACTTACAAAGAAGAACTCGACCGTTTGAGTTCAAGAGCAAAAGGCTTTGAAAGCCGAAGAAAGTCAGTGCTTGGCGGCTTGCGTTATGCAATGGAAAAGCTCGGAATCGACAAATACAAGACTTCACTTTTCAGTGCAGGAATCCAAAACACTGCATTAAAAATCGAACAGACAGGAACCTTAAAAGACATTCCAGAAAAATACCTTAAACCACGCGAGCTTAGTACAAGTGCCGTAAAAACAGGAATCCAAAATGGAGACCTTATTAAAACTGACGGCGGTTATATTCTGCTCGCAAAGACCGGGGAAGTTTTGGAAGAAATTAAAGCAGTACAAGGCACAACCATTGTAATGCGATAACAAAGAAAATCCTTGTCCGTACGGACTGGAAATACAACCGAACCGCAGGTAAAAGCGGTAGGAAGATTATTTTCTTGCTCTAAGAAAATGGCTAAATCGGCGGAAAATAATCCTCCTTTTTTAAGGAAATACAAATGAATGATGTAAATACAGTAATTGCGGTCGGACATCTCGCCCGCGACATTGAACTCAAATACACACAAAGTGGAATGGCAATCGCAGACGGAGCGCTAGCCGTGAACCGAAGTGTAAAGACGGCAGATGGATATAAAAACAGCGCTTCTTTCTTTGATTTTTCCATTTTTGGAAAGGCTGCAGAAAGCCTCAAGCCTTACCTTCTAAAAGGAAAACAGGTAGCAATCACGGGTTACTTAAAGCAGGAAACCTGGACAGACAGAGAAACAGGCGCAAAACGCTCACGCGTAAAAATCTGCGCAACTGAAATCGAACTGCTCGGAGGTGGCGCTCAAAACAACAATTCAAACAGCCAGCAATCTGACGGCTACGGTTACACCGCAGAATCAAACACAAACGGATACCAGGAAGATATACCGTTCTAGGAGGAATTAAATGGAAGCAAAAATCTACAGCACAATCGCTCAGGTAATGACAAAAATCAATGCAATTTCAAAAGGTCGCAAAAACCAACAGCAGGGTTTTAGTTACCGCGGAATTGACGATGTAATGAACGAACTGCACCCGATAATGGCTGAATGCGGATTGTTTGTAGTACCGACGGTATTAAATGAAATTCGCACCGAAGGAAAATCAAGCCGTGGCGGTTCATTGTATTACACACGCTTAACTATCAAGTTTACATTTTACGCTTCGGACGGTTCAAACGTTGAAGCAGTTGTAATCGGTGAAGCGATGGACTCAGGAGACAAGGCAAGCAATAAAGCCCTATCAATTGGCTTAAAGTATGCAATGCTCCAGGTTTTCTGCATACCGACAGAAGATGAAAAAGACCCGGACGCACAGTCTCCGTCATTCGAAAATAAAGCCTCTGCCCCACAGCAAAGACAAAATCAACAAAAGCAAAACACACCACCACAGCCAGCAGGCGGAGCAGACACACCTGAACAGCACACAGAAATAAACAACTTACTGGGCGCAATGTACCAAAACGGAGCCCAATTTTTACACGTGAAGAAATCGGCAAAATCGGCTCCTGGAGAATGTCAAAAACAGCTGACGAGGTAATCGCGTACTTAAAAGAACAGATTGCACAGCGAAGAAATGCGCAACCAAAAACTGCACCAGTAACCAGCGCGGCGTGTAATGTCGAAGATTTTTCTTTACTGCCAGAATTTCTTGTTAAAAACTGCATTTCTTGTTAACAAGTAATTTTTTTTCATCAGCAGAAATTTCATCAGTAAACAGTGCATCCGTGTTAACAAGAAAAAATTCCATCAGTAACCGTGCCGGCGTGTAATGT
>CAVCIJ010000203.1:0-2965 GCA_963601995.1 bacterium
ATATATTCTTTTGCTTCCCTTGAATTTACTTCCTGCACAGAAACTGTGTTGTTTCTAAAAGTTTCCGGCGGTTCACTCGCTCTGTCTAAAAATTTCTTTTCAACTTTTAGTTTTTTAAAAACACCGTTTTCTTCCTTGTATTCAATTCCGTTGTTAAGTTCCCAGTGATTTTCGCTCCAGGCAGCGTTGTCAGCATAAAGTATCGCAGTAAAATTTTTATCTTCGTCGCGAAAAAGAATGTAAAGATTGTAAAGGCGTTCAAGCGAATCATCATAAAAATCAGCCTTGTAAATAACGTTGCCTTCCTCAGCCATAATAACAATTTTGTCATTATTTAATGATTTTTCCTTTTTTAGAACTGAATTTTGCAGGGCAAGTTTTTTTGCGTAAGTAGAAACAACCACATTATCTTCAAAAAGAAAAAGACCAAAACTCATCAGAATTGCAATAATCAAAAGTGGCGCCGTAAATTTAAAAAGAGAAATTCCTGAAGCAAACACCGCCAGAAGTTCATTTTTTGCATAAAAATCACTGAGCATATATGCAGTTGCAAAAAGAACGGCAATCGGCACAGAATACCAAATGCTTTTTGGCACGTAATAAAGCATAATCATTCCAATATTCTGAATGCTCACACTTTTTGAAATATAATTCCAGATGTTCATAAGCAGATCGGTCAGGCCAAGAATCAGCACAAAGAAAAACAGTGCGCCTAAAAAAATTTGAAAAAATCTTTTGAGCATATAAAAAACAAGTTTCATTTTTTCTTAAGCCTCAAATACAAAATAATTCCTAAAATTCCTATAAAAAAATTCGGTCCCCACATAACCCAGAATCCGTTCCAGCCGCTTCTAAGTCCGAACATCTGACCTAAAATCGTGGCAGCCCAATACAAAACGCTGATTATAATTCCAAAAATCAAGCCTAAAGTCTGACCGTCTTTTCTTCCAAAAATCAGTGCAAGAGGAAATGCAAGCAGAGCAAAAAATATTGAACCGAACGGAATTGAAAATTTTTTGTTATATTCAAGATTATAGGAATTTAACTGCCGCTTAGAAAAATTTTCCTGTTCCTTGAACCTTTTGATTTTTTTATGCAAATCGAGACTTGTCATTTCGCGCGGAGAAACTGAAGAATTTGAAGTGATTATTGAATCTTCAAAAATATTAAGTTCAAGATTTTCAGCTTCCAGAGTGTCCCAGTCATTTTTTTTATTTTTATTTAAAAGCAAAACAAGAGGATCACTCATATCAAGCTGCATAAGAATTCCTTTGTTTCCAGATTTTATAATGTCAGTATCCTTTGAAATAATAATCCGCTGTTCTCCGTTTCCCTGCGAATCAAAAAGCACAATGTCATTTATATGATTTTTTTCCACGCTGCCAATAATCAGCGTTGAATCATTCATTCGCTTTATGGAATTACTTTCTATTTCTACTGTCGGATTTGAAACAATAATCTGCTTAAGCATTCTGTTATATTTTAAGGTTCCCAAAGGCAAAAAATAGTCATTCATCACAAAACTGAAAATGGAAATAAAAAATCCCATAATTATAATCGGACGCAAAATCACTGAATATCGCTGACCGCTCGCCCTAAGAATAAGAACTTCGTTATCTGTAACCATGCGCCCAAGACTCATCAAAAAACCTACAAGTGTTGCAAAAGGTGCACTCTGAGCAATAATCGCCGGCAAAGCGTATAAAATAAGTTTTAAAACCGAAAGCACAGGAACTCTTTTTTTTAGAATTGTTTCCGCAAGAAGAAGAATTTGGTTTACAAAAAAAACAACAAAGAAAAATATAAAGCAGACTAAAAAGTAAAGAAAAAGTTCCTTTGCAATATATTTTGTAAGAATGTCATCTTTTACCTGACTGAGATTATAAATTTTTCTTGAAAAAAATCTCTGAGCTTTAAGATGATTTTTTTTTCGCGCAAGAGCAAAGCAGTCTGTATAAATTTTTCTTTTAATTCTGACTAATTTGAACTTTGAAAAAAAATTCTTTACGCCACAAAAAAATTCAGAAAAAAAAGACTTAATGATTGAACCTTTTCTGCCACTTTTTTTACCGCTGAGTAAATAAAGATTTTTTATCTTAACAAAAAAATTCATTTACCTTTTCTGACTCCAGTGCTTCCAAATCCGCCCTCGCCTCTTTGAGTTTGAGAGAGTGACTGAACCTTAACAAAATTTCCTCTTGTTACAGGCGAAACTAAAATTTGAGCAATTCGATCTCCATTTTTTATTTCAAAATCCTCGTCTCCAAGATTTATTAAAATTACTTTAAGTTCGCCACGATAATCACTGTCAATAGTTCCTGGAGAATTTAAAACAGTAACACCATTTTTTAACGCAAGACCGCTTCTAGGTCTTACTTGAATTTCAAATCCATCTGGAATTTCAAAAAAAAGTCCTGTAGAAATAAGCGTTCTTTGGCCTTTTTTTAAGATAATATTTTCTTCAAGATATGCACAAACATCAGCACCTGCAGCTCCGCTTGTTTTGTATGCAGGAACAGTTGCACCTTCTTTTGCAGTAAAAGAAATTTCTACAAAATCCATAAGTCAGCTCCATTTTTTAAACTTCGAAGGTCCGTAAACAAGAACGCATTTTCTTGTAAAATCAAGAATTTCCTTCATAAAATCGATTATATCATTTTTCTTTAGCGAGCGTATACCTTTAATAATTTCATCTGTTTCCAAAAGCTCAAATCCCATAGAATTATAATGTTCAAGCCTTTTCATCAGATATTCGCAGTCCTCGCTTCCAATAATTTCTTCTCCGCAAACATGCTCAACAGCATTTTCAAATTCTGAATCAGAAATTTCACGGTGCAGAAGAAAGTCGAGTTCCAAATCCATTTGCTTTTTTAGTTCAGAAATATTTTTTGCATCACAGCCCGCACAGGCGCACCAGACAGACGCATTTTCATAAAAAGTAAAAAAACTGTAAACACTATAGCAA
>CAVCIJ010000204.1:0-2079 GCA_963601995.1 bacterium
CTTACTGGCAAAATTCTCTGTTCAAGAAAAAATTTATTTCTTAACAAGAAAAATCCACGAATTTTCGCAAAAAAAATCGGGAAGCAAGCATAAACTTACGGCAAACTAAAGCTGAACAAGTCCCTTGCCTCTCATCTGCCTTAAAAGCTTTTTTTCTTCGGAAGAAAATTCTATTTTTTTGTCTTTTGTTTCTTCAGGTTCAAGCTCAGAAAGTTTTTTAAGAAAAAGTGTTAAATTATTTTCAGTCAAATTTCCTGCAAAAATACTAAATTCTTCGTCCATATAATTCCAAAGCAAATTTCCATTAAAAACAATTATTTTTCCGCCAAGCCACCATAGTTTTTTTACATCTAAATCAGCAGAAAACTGCAAATCACGTTTTTTTTCGTAGCGCAAAATCGCTTTTTCAATATAATCGCCAGGAATTGAAGGAAGCGGAGTTTTAAAATCAAACCATTTTCCAACTTTTTTATCTAAAGCTTCGCCTCTCATCCATGAATTAAGAGCAGCATTCAATCCATTTCCAAATTTCTGAGATTTTTTTTCGCCTTCAAAATGCAAACCGTTTTTTGCAAAAACACCGGAATTCTTCGGCTCAAAAACCTTCAAATCAGGATAAAGTCCTTTTTCCCATTCAGAATA
This sequence comes from bacterium, assembly GCA_963601995.1. Lineage (GTDB taxonomy): Bacteria > Spirochaetota > Spirochaetia > Treponematales > Treponemataceae > Treponema_D. The sequence continues at coordinate 643 of CAVCIJ010000204.1, forward strand.
AATTCTTGAATGCCTTGTTAAAACAAACTTGTGCCAGAAGCACGAATCCAAGAGTCCGGCTTTAAAAAACTGACGCAAAGTTTCCATAGAATTGATTGTGTCAAGTTCATTTTCGCCCCAATATCCGTAAATCATATATGCGTGAATTAAAATTCCGGCTTCTTTAAAAGCACAGCAGGCACTTACAATCGAATCTAAATCAGTTCCTTTGTGAACCGCGTCAAGTCCGCTGCCGGTTGCAATTTCAATTCCGCCCGAAACGCCAATAAGTCCGCCAAAACTCAAAAAATCCGCCAGATCACGCGAATAAACTTTTTCAAAGCGAACATTTCCCCACCACGACAATTTGCTCTGATCCAGAGAATTTAATCTGGCAAAATTTTTCATTGCTAAAGGCGGCATTGCTTCGTCCACAAAATGAATGCCAAAAACTTTTTTTTCTTCGCACTGCTTCTTTAGTCCGTAAAATAAATTTTTTACATCACAAAGTTCATATCCGCAGACATAATCTAAGTTCACATCGCAAAATGCACATTTATGCCAATAACATCCATGCGCAAGGTAGGCTTTAATCCAGCTTCCATCGCTCCAAAGTCTTTGCATAGGATTTACATCGTCAATCATACGCGGATATTTTGAAAAATCAATTTCGCTGTAGTCAGGCACAAGATGCACTGTAATTTCATCTTCAAACTTTTTGTAATGAGGACTTTCCCACTTGCAGTCAAAAATTTTTTTGCCGTCAAAAATCCGCATTTTGTAAAAGGAAGTCTCTTTTTCAGTCGATTTTTTTTCATCAGAAAAATCTGCGCCACAAAGAGAATCCAGCAAATTTTTGTACGAACCATAGCCACGATCAAAACTGATTGCGTCAATGTATTTAGAAATTGAATTATCTTTCATTTCGCGAAGTTCTGTATTAACAAAGCCGCCGCCAATGCACACAAAAACTTTTGATCCGAATTTTTCTTTAAGAAATTTTCCTGTATACAAGGCGGCTGCAAAAGTTCCGGCAAACGGCACGCTTATACAAACAAGATTTCTTTCGCTGCCAGAAGATTTTTTTTCTTCGCTTTTTAAATCTGATTCAGAACTTAAATCAAAAAAATCAGCAAATTCTGCAAATTTTTTTTCAAGAACGCCTTTGTAAAAATTTTCCAGCACAGGCGAATCAAGTTTTTTTTCAATACTCGAAAAACTTTCCTCACTCACGGCAAGAGATTCCGCGTAACGCACCAAAGAAAATTCGCTGTCGTAAACTGCCGCAATATAATCAGCCAAATCAGAAAGTGCCATACTTGCTAAAAAACGTGCATCGTCAGTTGTGGGAAGACGTCCGAGTTCTGAAAGAAAATTTTCCATTCTTGCACCGCGCGGACTAAAAGGTGAAAAAACAAATTTATGGCAGAACTCACGATTTCCGCTGCCGTTTAAAAC
>CAVCIJ010000205.1:0-7493 GCA_963601995.1 bacterium
TTCCTGTCCATGAACTGATTACGCGTGCAATATCTTCTTCAGTAACTTCCTTGCGCAAAAGACTTTTTCGTTCGCTGTCATCGCCATTTTTGTTTATTGCAGACTGCGCTTCATTTGCTTCATTCAGCTGTTTTTCAAGATTCGGAATTGTTGAATATTTCAATTCAGCAGCTTTTGCAAGATTTCCCTCGCGCGTAAATTTTTCCTCATCAAAGCGGGCTTTTTCAAGTTCCTCCTTGATTTTTCTTGAACCTTCAATGACTTTCTTTTCATTTTCCCACTGAAGTTTCATTGCATCACGACTCGAAGTTAAATCAGCAAGTTCTTTTTCGAGTTTTTCAAGTCTCTGTTTGCTTGCTTCGTCATCTTCCTTGCTCAAAGACTGCTTTTCTATTGCAAGCTGAAGAATTTTTCTTTCGATTTTATCAAGTTCAACAGGCTGACTTTCAATTTCCATCTTCAAACGGCTGGCAGCCTCGTCAACAAGGTCGATTGCCTTGTCTGGAAGAAAACGATTTGTAATGTAGCGGTCACTCAAGGTAGCTGCAGCAACAAGGGCTTCATCATTTATTTTTACGCCGTGATGAATTTCGTACTTGTCGCGAAGTCCACGCAAAATCGCTATTGTATCTTCAACGCTTGGCTCAGCACAAAAAACCTGCTGAAATCTTCTTTCAAGAGCAGCATCTTTTTCAATGAACTTTCTGTATTCATCAAGAGTTGTAGCACCAATTACGTGAAGTTCTCCGCGTGCAAGAGCAGGCTTTAAAAGATTACTTGCATCCATGCTGCCTTCACTCGCACCGGCTCCAACAATTGTATGAAGTTCATCAATAAAAAGAATAATCTGACCTTCGCTTTTTACAACTTCTGTAATAACGCCTTTAAGTCTCTCTTCAAATTCGCCGCGATACTTTGCTCCAGCAACAAGCTGTCCCAAATCCAGCGAAAGAAGCCTTTTGTTCTTTAAACTTTCAGGAACATCTCCGCTCGCAATTCTTCTTGCAAGCCCTTCAACAATCGCTGTTTTTCCAACACCAGGCTCGCCTATAAGAACAGGATTATTTTTTGTTCTACGGCTTATAACCTGCATAACACGACGAATTTCATCATCACGACCTATTACAGGATCAATTTTGTCCTGGCGTGCGCGTGCTGTTAAATCGATGCAATATTTTTCAAGAGCGCGCACCTTACTTTCAGGATCCTGCGAATCAACGCTTTGATTTCCTCTTACAGATTTTAATGCTTCAAGAGTTTCCTTGTGATTACAGCCGAATTTTCTTAAGAGTTCGCCAACCTTATCATCAGATTCAGTCATTGCAAGAAAAATATGTTCTGTGGAAAGGTACTGATCTTTTAAAGCCGACATTTCATTTTCAGCTTTTGCAAGAACTTTTTGCACACTCGAAGAAAGATTTACCTGAGTTGCACCCGAAGCTTTTGGATTTGATTCAAAAATTTTATTCAGTTCGCCAAGCAAAACTGATGTCTGCACGCCAATTCTTTCAACTAATGGCGGAATAAGTCCATCTTTTTGGCTCAAAAGAGCGTAAAGAAGATGCTCGTTGCCAATTTCAACGTGGTCATTTTTTTGTGCTAAACTGGCGGCATTCTGAATTGCTTCTTGAAGTTTAAGAGTCATTTGATCATAATTCATTTTTTTTGCCTCCGAATATTTTCATTTCATTTTTAAAATACTCACGCAAAGAAAAAAAATCAAATTTTTATGAATTTTCAGAATAAAATAAGAGAATCAGATTGCACGAAGCAGAGAAAATAAAATTTTTTATAAAAAACAGTTTTGTCGCAAAGAATTTTTTTTAAGAGATTTTTTATTTTTCAGGATATTCAATATTTCCGTATTCACAAGTACAGCCGGCAACAGTTATATGCTCTAAAAGTTCAAGATTTTTCTTTGAGCCCTTGTAAATTCTAAGTTCTCCATTTCCGCTTCCGGCAAGAACGCGCATAAGTTTTCTTTCTCCGCAGGGACTTTCATAGTCACGCAAAAACATTTCGTCAGTACGGCAAAAAATATCAATATCCACAACAATTTTTTTACTGTTCGCACTTACACTCCAGTGCAACGTAGGGATAGAATCATCACCATCATCAGAATTCATTTCAGAACATTCATAAGTGACTTTTTGCTTTTTTTTCTGACTGGTATAAAATGTAATATTTTTTCCTTCAATCGAAGCAAGAATACTTAAAGTTCCGTTATATTCACCCTGCACTGCAAAGCACGAATTTAAAAGAGTTTTTCCCGTAATCTGACTTGTAAGATTGCTCGAATTTAGATGAATAAAAGGATTTGCAAAGTCATGACCCCAGTTTTTGTCAAAATAAGCACAAGATTTTATTTGCGTAACACAAAATTCTTCTCCGTCCGCAAAAATTTTTCCCTCGCAATCACACTTTCCGCCAATCACAGTCCAATGTGAAATTTTGCCAGTCGAGTCAGGCTTAAAAGAAAATTTTTTTTCAAATTTTAAATTCCAGGCAATTTCTCCAGAACTGCATAAATATTCAGGATGATTTGAAAGTTCTACCGGCGAAACTTTGATTTTTCCAAAGCTATAATCTCCGGCAAAAACACATTCTTTTTCACTATTTTTTCCAGAGCGAATTACAAATTCATTTTTTCCAAATTCAATTTGTCCATTTGGAAAATAAGAACTTAACTGTTTTCCCCCAGAACCAAAATATCCTGCACGAACCATTGTAAAAGAAGGCACACCGAATTTTTGAGATGCTGCATTTTCTGCTGATTCTGTTCCGGCAAGTGCATACTGTAAATCTTCGGCGGTTTTTGCAAAGCGATTTTTAAAACCCAAAACACATTCATCCGGCGAAACTAAAGGATTTAGAATATAAAATTCAATAAAAAAAGTTTTTTCAAGACCACTTGTAAGACTCACCGCATTTGTAATGAATCTCCAGCGATCAAAACCGTTCTTTTTTAGAGAACCTTTAAGCATTAGACGCTCGTTGCGACCAATATTATTTTTTATCATACTAATTCCGTAAAAAACAAAAAATCATCTCTTTATGAACAAAAAAATATATGTTCAAGAAATTTTTAATATTTTTAACACTCTTAAAAATATTCTTACTCCGATTTAATTTTCGGCAGAAAAAGAGATTTTTTTTAATATTTTTTACTGAAGAAAATAATGTGTTATGTAAAAAAAAAAAGCAACGCCTTAATCCACACGCAAAACAAGCATTTTTACACACCAATGCAAACAGATTAAAATACGCTGCCATTTTCGTAAATTCTTCAAAAAAAGTAAAAAAAATTGAATTTATTTTAGAAGTTTCTTTAATGTTTCCTCAAGTTCCTTTTTATCCATTGGGAAATATTCATCAAGAAATTCAAAACAATTCTGGGCACTTTTTTGTAAATGCTCATACCAAATCTGATAAAGTTCAAACTCAAAATCAGCTCCTGGATAAGGAGCACCTTGTACATCAGAAACAAGCTTTCTCATAAGAGCAACAAGTTCGGCGGTTCTTTTTTTATCCATAAGAAAATCCTCTTAAAATCTTAAATCATTTTTTTAAGCTGCAAAAGTCATACCAAATTCCAATGGTTTTCTTAAAAAAAACTAAAATCAGCGGGAAACTCCCACCGTCCATTATAATGCTAGTTGTATGATTTTTCCACATTTTTTTAGATTTTTAGAGTTTAAAATTGACTTAGGGCACAAAATTACAGTTTTTCCCATTTCGCAAGACTCAGAAAATCTTTTTGCACTCAATTTTATATCTTCGGCTTTAATTTCTTTTAAATATTCTAAATATCTTTCTTCAAAATTTGAAGGATATCCGTTCCAGTCATACGAAACTGCGAGCATACCCTTTTGATAAGGAACTTTCGGTTCAATTTCTTCAGAAAAAATTCCAGAAACGGCTTTTTCAACTGTTTTTTCATCAAATTTTTTGCCTTTAAGCGACTTTACAACTTCATAAAAAGATTCAAGAGAAGCAAATGGTTTAGGATCACGGTAAGTTATAAAAGAAGAAACGCCGTTCACTCTTTTTGGAGAAAAGAAAACTCCGTAAGCTCCGCCTTCAACGCGAATTTTATTCCACAGATCTGAAGTGCTAAGACAATGTGCAAGAACTTCGTCAGCAAGGCTTTCTTTATCAAATTTTTTTTGTGAAGAAACTAAAGTGCACGCATAACCGACAGTTCCTGGAATTATAAAAATTTCATCAGCCTTGTGTAAGATTTCATTTTGTTTTTCAGAAATTTTAGAATTCTGATTTTCTATGTTTTTTTGCTCAGAATTTATTGAATATTTTTCGCAAATATCAGTCAACTTAAAAAAATCTTCGTCGGAAGAAGCAAGACGACTTCCAATTTTTTTAATTTTGTATTTATCAGCAATATTTTCAAGTTCAGGTTTTATTTTCCTTAAATCCCCGCTGTCGCCAACCGCATAAATCATACAGCCGCTTTCCCGGATTTTATTTAGAAGTTCAAGCAATTTTTTTGAAAGTTTTTTAATATCCATTTCTTTTTGTTCTTGCAGGTAGCAAAGCGAAGAAAAGCCTTCAAAAATTTCTCTTTGGGCACAAAATTTATTTAGTTTTGAACTTGCTCTGTAATACGAAAGAGTATGCGCCATAGAATTTACAGCAGAAACACTTGAAGTGTAATAAGAATTTAAAACTGAAGAAAGCCGCTCAAAATCAGAAAAATCAGTTTTATAAATACAGTCAGCAAGAATCGAAACCGCATCTCCAAAATCTTCTGCAAGACATTTTATATTGAAAACAAGCAAATCTCTTCCTTTTGTGAGAGGATTTTTTTCAAGTTCCACCTTTGCAAAATCAGTTGCGGGACTTGCAGAGCGCACGTAATTTGAAAAACCGCCGCATTTTGTTTGCAAAAGACGCAGCGCCTCATTCCACGATAAATTTCCCCATCCAACATCGCCAATTGCAGCAGAAAGCAAATTCAAATATACATAATCCTCTGGAAGCAAAACATCAACAGGAAAAGCCATTATAAGATAAATAATTCCATTCGCAGGCTGCTCACACAAAGCAAAGGGAATGCCGCACACATCAGATTTTTTTAGATTTATTTTTTCAGCCTCATAGTCAACATCAGAAATTTTTACGTGCGGAATTAAACCCTCATATTTGCTTTCGTCCAAATTTTTATTTTTTTCAAGAAGCGAAAGTTCGCAAAGAATTTTTTCTTTTCCAGATTTTTCAAGAATTCTTAAGGCATTTTTTTCTTCTTGAAAAGCGCGGCTTTTGCTCCATTTTTTAGACGGAGAAGCAAAAATCAGAGAATAATTTTTATTGTCAAGAAAATATTTTTTTATAAGACTCTTTAAATAATCCTGATTTTCAAGAATCTGCTTTTTAAAATCTTCAAATCTTTTCTTAAACAAAAGTTTTTCCCACGGATTTTCATCATACGCCCAGCATGAAAAAACTTTTTGCATATAAACCATTGAGTACGGAGCATGAAATCTTCTTATTTCACGATTCATAAATTCAAAGTCAAGACAGGTGCGCTTTAAATCCATTTCGTCCACACCGTTTTTGCACACATCTTCAAGAACATTAAAAATCAATTTTTCAACTGTCTGCGCATTTTTTTCTTCCACCCCGCTAAGTCCGAATGTAAACGAATAAAAATTTGTATTTAAGTTATATCCATTCTGCATAGAAAGATCGTTTCCAAGTTTTGAATCAAGAAGAGCCTTTGCAACTGGCGCACTGTCATCACCAAAGAGCAAATCTGAAATAAATGTAATCTGCATTGAAAGCGGAGCAAATTCACTTTTCTTTACGCAGGGATTTATTTTCCACGCAACAACTGCTGACTGTTTTTGAAGCGAAGATGATTTATCATTTTCATCGCTATCATCAGGACCATAAACTTTTACAAACTTCTGCCCCTCAGTAACTGCACATTCCGGCATAAGAATTTTTTTACCTGAATTTGAAATAAAGCGCAGAACCCTTTCGTCCACAAAGTCAATCTGTTCTTCAGTCGGAATATTTCCGTATAAAAAAAGCATACAGTTTGCAGTACAATAATGTTCTTCGTAAAATGACTTAAAGTCAGCATAGGAAAGATAAGGAATTTCCAGCGGATCGCCGCCTGAATCAAAGGCATAAGGAGTTCCTTTGTAAATAATCTTTGAAATTTCACTATCAGCAACACTGTCAAAAGAGGAATAAACACCCTTCATTTCATTGTAAACAACGCCCTGAATTTCAGGATTTCCATTTTTATCAAATTCTATGCGATGGCCTTCCTGCAAAAAAGTTTCTTCAGTAAGCAAAGGAAAAAAAACTGCGTCGGCGTAAACTCCCATCAAATTAAAATAATCGGCTTTTACAGTTGATGCAGCTGGGAACATAGTTCTGTCAGAAGATGTAAGTGCATTTAAATAAGTGTTTATGCTTTGATTTGTAAGACGAATAAAAGGATCTTTCAGCGGATAATTTTTTGAACCGCACAAAACAGAATGTTCAATGATATGAGCAGCACCACTGTTATTTTTAGAAGGAGTTCTAAACGCAAAGCAAAAAAGATTTTCTTTATCAGAATTTAAAAGGTGAAAAACTTCCAGCCTGGTTCTTTCGTGAACTAAAAAAATTCCAGTTGAAGCAGAATCCTCTATTTCAAGAATTTCCTTAACTCTAAATCCTTTATATAAATCACCTTTTTTCATACATAAACCTCGCCGTCATCTCTTCCTTCAATTCTAAGTTCGCCATCTTCCCAAGCGCGCCTGAAAAAAGCATAAAATTTTGAAGTAATTTCTTCCGTATCGCTTTTTCTTACAATACCAAGCAGTTTTTCTTCCTCAAGAATTATGTCACCTCGAGTTTTTGAAACATTCCTAAGAATTTTTTCCCTAAAGGCAGGCGACTTTCCTTTTATAAGAAGGGCAATATCTTTTACATCCATCGCCGCAAGTTTATTCTGCACAAAGCGCTCGTCTGATTTTAAAATATCTTCTTCTGTAAAAAGGCGGCTCCTTAAATCTGCTCCAAGTTCAGGATCAGAATTGCTGATAGACTCGATTATTTTGTCTTCAGAACCTACATCCATACGCTTTAAAATCTGAGCAAGAACGCTCCGGCCATCAAGTTGATTCGAATTTTCAGTGTTCTGAGTAAGCAATTTTTCATGCAAAGCCTTATCAACGTTTTTTATAACTTCAGGCGAAACAGTTTTCATTTTTGCAAGCCGCATTACAATTTCGCCCTTTTCAGCGTCAGTCATCCTGTTTATGATTTCCGCTGATTTTTTTGGTTCAAGTTGGGAAAGCACAATCGCCTTAACGCCCACACTTTCGCTGTCCAAAAGAATTTTTATTCGTTCAGCGTCAGCTTCCTCAAGATATTCAAACGGTTTTTCCAGCGGAGTTTTTATAGATTTTTCAAGAACTTCCTCAGCTTTTTTTTCGCCGTAAGCCTTTGTTAGAATTGAGCGCGCAGTTTCAAGT
>CAVCIJ010000206.1:0-3501 GCA_963601995.1 bacterium
GGCATCCTCTTGGACGGGAAATGCTTCCTGGATTGAGCGTTAGAATTTTTCCAGGATTCAGTCTTGAAGAAGCAATGTGAGTGTGACCGTAAAAAATCAGTTCAGAATCATCGATCTTTGCAAGATGTAAAAGTTTTTCTGTTCCAGTGTAAATTGAATAAAGATGTCCGTGAGTTACAATTGCCTTGTGTCCTGCAACTTTAAATCCCTGAACCTGCGGAACTTTTAACTGCGAAAATATCGGCTTTGTTTTGTCATCATCATAAGATTGATTTTTTATTGGATAAATACAGGCGTCTCCGTTTCCCTGCGCAAATGCAATCACTGGCGGAATGATTTTTGCAATTTCTTTACTTGCACCTGCTCTGTGAATTATCTGAAGCAGATCATTTATTCCGTCTCCGCAAAAAACAAGAACGTCGCTTTCGTTTCCCTTTTCTTCGAGAATTTTTTGAAATAAAAAAGGATTGTTGTGTGAATCAGAAATTACTAGAATTTCAGCACAATCTTTTTCTTCGAGTTTTAAAATATCTTCTCTGCTGCCTAAAAGTCCGCTTGTATCCTGTGTGAGCGAATTCACTGCTGTTTTTCCCTTTCTAAAATAAAATGGTTGCTTGAAACAAGACCTGTTTCGCTGTCAACGTAGCGGCGGATTTTTTTGTTTCCAACTATATTTTGCACGTGGTAAGGCAGATTTTTGTCTTTTGCAATTGGAGCGGGAAGTTCAGTCATATAGCGGACTGCGTTTACAAGAATATTTTGCAGGTCACGGTCAATTTTTTGCCCGCTCTCAGAAGATGACAGGTTTTCGTCTTCCTGGCGTTCGTAATCTAAAATAAATGTACTTTCTGCTTCTTGACCTAAAATGTCGTCTTGAGGACAAAAAGAAAAAATTGAAAACGGTTCATTCAAATTCCAGTCGTCCTGCAGTCTTGCAAGTGCAGCGTGTGTTTTTTCAGGCGCGCCAAGAATTATGATTCCATCAAGCTCAAGTTCAGAAAGAAGTATGTAAAGTGAACTGATTCTGTTGTGAAGATCTGAGGGAAATAAAATTGGATAAATAATTCCGCCGTCATCTTTTAATCCAAAAATTCTGCTTAAAATTTCAATGCTCGATTCATAAAATGCTTCATCATTGCAGCCGTAGCCAAAAAAAACTGCAATTGTTTTTCCGCTATATGAATCTGGGTGAAGGTAAGTTTTTTCTTCTGTATAATTCTGATTTTTTTCCTGAACATTAAGTTCCAGATTGCTTTGAAAATATGAAACTTCTTTTTTGTTTTTAGAGCAGGATGTTAAAAAAAGTGCACTTAAAATAAAAAAGCCGCCTGCAAAAATCCAAGTTCTTTTAGTTTTCATGCCGCCGATTTTACAATAATGCAAAAAAAAATGAAACACAGATTTTTTTTTGATTTGAGAGGGATTTTGTTCATTCTTTGAATTTTTTGTGCAAAGAAAAATTTTAGTTTTTTTTAAATTTCACTTTACTCTAAAATCAAATCGCAAACTGCTGCATCCGTTGCCTTTACAAGATCTTCTGGTTTTAAACAAAGCTGCATTCCGCGCATTCCTGCGCTGACATAAATTTTTTCTTCTTCCAGGGCAGTTTTGTCTATAAAAGTTCTGAATTTTCTTTTCATTCCAAGTGGCGAGCAGCCACCGCGAATATATCCTGTAAGAGATAAAAGTTCATTAGGCTTTACAGGATTTACTTCTTTTACACCCGCCACATTTCTAGCTTTTTTTAAATTTATTTCACAAAGTGCATTCTGGCAAAAAACCAAAGTTTCTTTTGTTTCGCTTTGCATAACTATGGTTTTAAATACGCTTTTTGGATTTATACCAAGTTTTTTTGCAGTTTCCTCAGCTGCACCTTTTTCAAGTTCATGCTCACCGTCATCAGAATATTCTGTTGCTTCGTAGGGAATTTTCATTCCGTCTAAAATTCGCATTGCATTAGTTTTTTTCATTTTGCACCTGCACTTGTTGCACTTGAATTTGTTACGTAACTGCTTGTGTCTTTAAAAAAAGGAATTGTTGCAATTTTTGACTTCCAGTATTCAGCTTCACTTTTTGTTGTGTAAGGTCCAATCCGAACTCTGTAAAAGAGTTTTCCCTTGCTGTCAGTGTATGTAAAAACTTCACACTGAATTTTGTTTGATTCAAGAATTTCGCGTGCTTCATCAGCATTTTTTTTGCTTGCGTAAGAAGATGCCTGAACCCAGAATCTGTCTGGAATTTTTTCAGCTGAACTTACTGAAGAAGATTTTGCAGTTTTTGATTTTGTGTTCTGACTTACAGTTTTTTCAGTTTTTAAAGAAGACGAAGCAGTCTTTGAAGGTTCTGCTTGTTTTGATTCCGATTTTTTTACAGATTTTTCGGCCTGCTTTACAAGATTTAAATTTTCGCTTGATTTTTCAGAATTTTTTATAACCTGAGTTTCCGAAATCGCCTTTTGTGCTGCAGAATTTTGTGGAATAAGACTTGCATTCTGATTTTTTTCAGCAGGTGTCAGGTCGATTGTTGTAGTTTTAATTTTGCTTTCAGATTGAATTTTTTCAGGATTTGCAAATCCGTAAATATTTGTGCTGCCAGTTGAAATTACAGTCAGTGATTCAGTTTGAAGGGTAGAAAGTTCAGTTTTGCCTTCTTCTGGAGAAGAAATTGCACTTGTTACAGGATTTTGAGGAATGGCTGATGAATTAAAATCTGCATTATTTTCAGCCATTTCCGTTAGAGAAGCCTCGTCTTGTGTTGATGGAGTTTTTTCATTTTGTTGATTTTTTAAATTTTTTAGAGATGAAATTTCATTTTTTGAATAAGACGGTGCTGTCCAGATTATTCCGTCATCGCGGAGAGTTTTTGCATTAGAATTATTTTTTGTGGAAGATGCAAAAGGAATTATTGCAGCGCAAAGCACAATAAGCAAAAAAATTCCAGCGGCAAGCAAAATCCAAAGAGTTCTTTTTTGTTCCATATTTTATCCCCTAAAAATCTTCGCATTCACTACGGAACTTTTTATTTTACGGCAGTTTCTTTTATGATTTTAAGCAGTTTTTTTTCAAGACATTTTTTTGAGCCGAAGTTCCATACTCTTTTTATATCGGCATTTGATTTTTTATATTTAGAAAAAAGATTTTTTTGGCTTTTAAAGCGTTTTAAAATCTGAGTTGAAGATAAATTGTCTCTTTTTTTTGCACGGAAGAACCTTAGAAAAGCCGGCGCGTCAACAAAAATTACAGTGTTTACTAAATTTATTGAAGGAACTTTGTAAAGCACGGTCGCATTTAAAATCAGATTTTGTCCCTTGTTTTCATCAATGAATTTCTGAATTAGAAAATTCACTTCCGGATAAACAATTTCTTCCTGCATTTTTATAAGCTGAGGAGAATCAAAAATCAGTCTTCCCAAATTTCTTCTGCTGATTTTGCCGTTTTCGTCAAGAAGCAAAACGTTCTTTTTTTTTGCAATTTCGCTGAATGTGTTAAGAATTTTTTCTTT
>CAVCIJ010000207.1:0-5387 GCA_963601995.1 bacterium
TGTTTATATTTAAGGCAGCTGTAAAATTCAAATTTTCTTTCTAAAAAAATTAAGCAAACCTGTCATAAAATTTATTTGCACTTAAAAATCTACAAAGTTTTTAAATAAAAATGACGGCTTAAAAAATAAACCGTCATTTTTTTTGTAAAAAAAATTATTTTCCTAAAAGAACAAGTTTTACTGCGTTAAACTCAAGTTTTGCGCCAACAGTCTTTGAAATTTCATCAAGTTTTGCTGCAACAGATTTTTTGTCATCTTTTACAAACATCTGGTCAACAAAGCAGATTTCAGCCAAGTGCTTATTGATCTTTCCTTCAAGAATTTTTTCTTTTGCTGCTTCCGGCTTTGATGCAATTTTTTCATCCTGATCCATCTGAGCTTTGAAAATTTCTTTCTGTTCATCGATGTAAGCCTGAGGAACTTCATCTTTTGTTACATAAGCTGGTGTAAATGCAGCAAGGTGCATACAGCAGTCGCGTGCAAATTCCTTTACTTTGTCGTCTGTAGAGCCCTTTATAACAACAACTCCAGCAGTCTTAAAATCTGTGTGAATGTAAGTTCCAACAGAAGAGTTTTCAGGAATGTCAAGAACCTGAACTTTGTAAAGAGACATATTTTCACGAGTTCTTGTAGCAAAGTCGAGAAGAACGTCAGAAAGTTCTTTTTCAACCTGTGTGTATCCTTTCTCAAAAATCAAATCAAGAATTTTTTCACCACACTTGATAAAGTCATCATTTTTTGCAACGAAGTCTGTTTCGCAGGTAAGTTCAATTATTGCAAGTTTGTTTCCATTCTGACGGATAAAAATTCTTCCTTCAGCAGTAACTCTTTCAGCGCGTTTTGCAACTGCTGCAAGTCCTTTTTCTTTAAGAAGTTTTGCAGCTGCATCAAAGTCGCCGTTTGTTTCAACGAGAGCCTTTTTGCAATCCATCATGCCTGCGCCAGTCTGTTCACGCAGACTTTTTACCATAGAAGCTGTAATATCCATTATAAAACTCCAAATTTAGTTGTTGTAAATTTTGTCTTCGTCGATGAAATCCTGTTCATCTCTCTTGTCGGCTTCAATATCTTCTTCCTTTTCTTCTGTAGGAGTGTAGTTAGAGTAGTCAACAATTTCCTTATCTTCTTCTTTTGTAGAAGCATCTGTTGTTACATCTTCATCGTTGAGACTTTCAACAATTTTAAGTCCCTGCTCATTGTCTGCTTCGAGAACTGCATTTGCAATGATTGATGTAAAGAGTGTGATTGCACGGATAGCATCGTCGTTTCCTGGAATAGGATAATCAATTCCCTCTGGGTTACAGTTTGTATCAACAACAGCAATAATCGGAATTCCCATTCTGCGGGCTTCTGCAACGGCAATCTGTTCCTTGTGTGTATCAATAATGAAAACAGCACCAGGAAGTTCTTTCATATCCTTGATTCCGCCGTAATTTTTAAGAAGCTTGTCTTTTTCTTTGAGCTTATTTGCGATTTCTTTTTTAGTAAGTTTGTCAAAAGTTCCGTCAACTTCTTCCTTTTCAATTTTCTTTAAGCGGAGAAGTGATTTTTTGATTGTAGAAAAATTTGTGAGGGTTCCACCAAGCCAGCGGTTGTTTACATAATACATTCCGCAACGCTCTGCTTCTTTTGCAATAGCCTGCTGAGCCTGTTTTTTTGTTCCTACGAAAAGAACTGATTTTCCTGACGAGGCAACTTTGCGAATTAATTCGTAGCTGTCTTTAATTGCAGTGATTGTTTTCTGCAAATCGATGATATGGATTCCATTGCGCTCTGCGAAGATATACTTCTTCATGCGAGGATCCCAACGTTTTACCTGATGTCCAAAGTGAACTCCAGACTCAAGCAGATTTTTCATGGTTACAACTGCCATGATATTCTCCTTCACCGGAAAAACTTGAATTTTAGCTGCCTTCATAAAAGTAAGCACAGTCTAAAGTTTTTCCCCTAACCTTAATTCTCGTGACTGTAAAACAGCCCGGATAATTACGTAACAGTAAAATTTGGCAAACAACCTCATCTTATTGCCCGACAAAAAAAATTAAAAACTTTCATTTTCAAAATAATTTTGCTCGGTTAAAATATCATATAATTCAAAAATAGGCAAGCCGATTATAGAACTCTCAGTTCCTTCGATTTTTTTTATAAATCTTGAACTTAATCCCTGAATTTTATAGGCACCGGCTGCATCGTGCCATTCGTAAGTGTTAAGATACCAGTTTATTTCTTCTTCGCTCATTTCTTTGAAAGTTACTTTGTTCACACTTGTTCTTGTGGTAAGTTCCTGAATGTTTCCGTTAAAAAGTGCAATTGATGTAATAACTTTGTGAGTTTTTCCCTGAAGAGTTTGCAGCGTCTTTTTTGCTTCTTCTAAATTTTTTGGTTTTCCGTACGCCTTGTTATGAAAAATAACCATTGTATCAGCACCTAAAATCCAGCAGGAATCTTTTTCGACAGAAACTATTTTTGCTATAGTTCCGACTTTTTGTGATGCAAAAAATTCAGGCACTTTTTCCAATTCCATATCATCAGGAATTTTTTCTTCAAAATTCGAAGGATAAACTGTAAAAGGAATATTTAGTTTTTTTAGGATTTCCTGTCTTCTAGGTGAAGATGAGGCTAAAATGATTGGTTCCATCTTTTTATTTTCCTTAGGAATGCTTTTTTAGACTTTTTTACCCTAAATAAAAATTTCAGTTTTGGCAATGTTTTTTTTATTTCAGAAAACAATATAAAAATTGAATTGCGTTTAAAAAGTTGATTGACAAATTCACTTTTTAAAACTAATGTAACTGCATAAAATTTATAGATTTTGAGAGATTAGCTCAATTGGATAGAGCGTCGGCCTCCGGAGCCGAAGGTTGTGGGTTCGATTCCCGTATCTCTCGTTAAGAAAGCCGGTCTGTTCAATATTGTAGAGCAGAGCCGGCATTTTTTTTATTTTGCACTGTTTGTTGAGTTACTTGAAGAACCTGAACTTTGAAGTGTTTTAAGAAGTTCTAGCGCTCTTGTTCTTACGGGTGTTACATATTTATAGTTTGTGGCAATTTCACTTATGGACTGAATCATTGCACTTTTATCCTGAACTGAAGGTGCAAGTTTTTCGTAGGCAATAAGTATTTCCAAGGCAAGAGAACTTGTAGGATTTAGAACTGAATATTTTCTATGAACAAATTCAATAAGTGAAACAACTTCGTCATTGTCATTTATTCCAATATTTCCTAATGAGCGAATTGCAGCTGTAACAACCATAGGTTCTACATCATCTTTTGCAATTGTGTAGAGCGTGTTTTTTGATTCTTCTGTTGGAATTTCTCCAAGAAGATCACAGGCTTTTGCTCTTATGTCAGGGAAGTTGTTCATAAGTCTTCCGTTTGTTCTTGACTGAGTTGTAATTCCTTCTCCGGCAAGTCCACTTAGAGCTCTTATCATATCAGCTGACTGTCTTCCGCTTGAAACTGCATTCTCAAGATAACTGAGTGCTACAAGTTTGTTTTCGTAGTCATCTGAACTTGCAAGTTCTGTGATAATTACATCTTCCACATTGCTTAAATATTCATCTTCAACAGTGGTCTCTGAGCGGTTTGCGCTTTTTACAGTCTGAGTCTGTGCGAATGCAATGCCTGCTAATAAACTGAAACTTGCCGCGCAAAGAATTTTTTTTGATGAATTCATTTTTTTCCTCCTAGGAAAGTGCTTTGGTGATTTTTTTTATTTTCAGGTTGACTCTGTCTCATTCCTGCAAAAAATGAATTAAATCAGCCTTAAAGGATTTATAGTCATTCTATAATCTTAAAAAAAAATTAAATGTCTTTTTTTTATATCTTCTAAAATTTTAGTCCTGCAGTTGTGGAAGATGAAGTTTGAATTCATCTCCAATTTTATAAAATGTATAAAAAACAATATCTCTGTTTTCATTGTCGTCAACTTGAACTGCTTTTATTAAGTATTCTGTTTCGTAGCGAATTTCATCAATTCTGTAGCCCTTGTGTGACGGAAGAAAAATATGGATAAAGTAATCGCGCAGAGAGGTTAATCTTATGTTCTTGATTGGAAGCCTTGATGAAGCAACCTGTAAATTTCCTCTTTTTGACCAATATGTAATACTCTCGTCGTCAAGATATTTTTCCCAACTGTTGTAATCCATTTCGTCCATAATGAGATTCAATTCGCTGATTATTTTGAGAATTTTAGTCTTGTCTCTGTTGAAAATATCATAGCTGACTTCTACGTTTGAAGTTGAGCGTGCATATTCTTCTTCGGCACTCTGTTCATGTTTTTCAGCAACTTCTACAACAGGTTCTTCAGAAATATTTTCTGTTACTAAAACGTCTTCTTCATTTTGCTGCAGATTTTCCTGATTTACTGATTGTATTTGTTCTACATTCGTTGTTTTGCAGGAAAAAATCAGTAAAACTAAGGTTAATGGTAAAACTAGGTAAATTACTTTCATATTCTTATACTAATACGATAAGTTCTTTTGGTCAATTTTTAGTTGTTAAAAAAAAACTTATCTGTTAAATTTGTGAACGAATTTTAATTCACTTTTAACAGAAAATTGAGATAAAAACTGCTGGAAACAGCGTTGGTTTTTATCTTTAAAAGTTTGTGTTGCAAACTTTATCATCTGCTGCACATTCTTATTTCATTGTGAATGTGTTTAAAAAGTCAGTCCTGAAGCTGAGATTTTAGAATTGACTTCTTACCAGGAGAGTAAAATGGCACTTGCTTTGTTTCCAGGATCCTTTGATCCGCCAACCTTTGGTCATTTGAACATAATAGAAAGAACCTGTCGTATTTTCGACAGAATTGATGTTGTTATTTCTGTGAATCCAGATAAAAAATATCTTTTTTCGGAGCAGGAAAGACTTTATATGCTCACAGAACTTACTAAGAATTTTCAGAATGTCTGCGTGCATACTTGGGACGGACTTATTGTTGACTACTGTAAAAAAGCCGGTGCAAATGTTCTTTTGCGCGGAATCAGAAATTCTATGGATTTTGCTTATGAATTTGATCTTTCCCTTATAAATCATTCTCTGGATACTTCTGTTGAAACGCTTTTTGTTCCTACTGAACAAAAATATTTTCTTATACGATCAAGTAACATCAAGGAAGTTGCTAAATATCACGGAGATATCAGTAATATGGTACCGCCTCTTGTTGAAAAAATGATTGCTGAAAAATACAGTCACTAAGAGTCAGTTTTTTTTTTGAGAGACAGTAATTCTTTTTTTTTACCATCTGAACTTGACAAAAAGTGAAAATTTGTCATTTTTTAATTGACAAAGCAATTTTGATGTTTATATAATGTTGACATCAATTAGGAATCTGTATTATTATATGCAACGTTATACAGAATACTAAATTTATAGCGAGGGATATAA
>CAVCIJ010000208.1:0-6386 GCA_963601995.1 bacterium
TGCCAACACCGCCCGGAACAAGTTCGATGCTGCCATCAAGATAAGCCTCAGTTCCGTTTTCTTCAGGGCTGTAGGCCTTTATGTCTACAGAAACATTTCCTATGCTTAAAATTTTAATGCCATTTTCTGCGCTCATAAGGCAAATTTAACTTCCTTGTGTCTATGTGTCAATCATTGAAAAACTTCTTTTTTATTTGGAGCATGTTTTTTTAGATAACGGCGCTTCCACCGCTCACTCATTTCGTTCGGCCGCCGCAAAAGCGCCGGCTTGCTTCGCAACGGCTCCAGTGCCGGCTAGGATTTTGTTTCAAGATAGAATTTTTTTGATAAAGAAAAAATTTTTTATTTTTTAGTCTTCAAAAAGATCAAGAATCGAAAGAAGAAGATTGTGTTCGTATTCAGTTCTTTGAAATTCTTCCTCCGATAAATACGAAACTATAAAAATTTCTTCGTATGCTTCAAGACATTCAAAAATAAAGCCAATATCTTCATCCTTAAGTTTTGCAAGAGAATCAAGATCTTTTATTTCTGGAAGAAGTCTTTCTAAAAGTTCAAGAATTTCTTTGTAATCATCATAAAATTCTTTTTCATCATCTGTTTTTGGATTTTTAGCATCTTCAAGATTTTCTTTTAAATCTTTTTCAATTTGTTTCAGCGATTTTACTAAAAATTCGTCCTGTGTGTATTCTTTCATATTAAAGAGATAATATTGCTTTTTTTTTATTGTGGGTATCTTTAAAAATCAGTTTTAATGTTTTTTTGCTCTTTCTGTTATATTTTTTTGCCTGATTTAAGTAAATCTTAAAAAAAAATTGTAAATGTATAAAAGCTGCTTTATAATAGAACGATAAAGATGTTTTTTTTAGCTGCACTTAGAGTGTAAATTCATCAAAATTTAAATTAAGGAAATTGGTAAAAGTTTATGAATTTGTATGCGTCCTATCTTATTATTTTTGGTATAGAAAGTATTTTAAATGTTGCAATGCTATCTTTTATGGAAAATGTAGTTATTCATAGAACTACACTTATGAAGTGGGTAAACGGACTTCCTATTACTTTGAGCGTGGCTCTTGTTCTGTTTATCATTATTGCAATCATTGTAAGGGTTATTATAAAACCGCTGATGGATGTTGTAAAAAGAGCAAAAATCGGGCAAATAACTGAAGAAGAAAAGTATATTTTTATACCTGCTTTTAAAAAAGTAAAAATTGCTACTTATCTGCTTATTTTTGCTGGATTTGTTATTGGAAATTCAATTGTTGTTATTATAAAGGCAAAATTGGGAATTCAGAGTCTTGGCTCAACTCCTTTAGATTATAAAACAACTTTTGTGTTGATTTTAGGTCTATGTATAAACTATGCCTTGCTTCAGTCTTTTTACTGTACTGACGGTTGGGAAGTTTTTGCTCAGCCTGTAATTCACAGTCTAGAAATTTACGACACAAAGAATTATAAAACTTCAAAATTTACAAAAAAACTTGGATTTATAGTTAGTGGCTGCCAATTTAATGTTGGCTGGCATCTTCTTTGCTGCGGTTTTGGAATTGCCCGTTTTCCTGGAAAAAATTTTGGAATTACAGACTTTCTTCCATTGGCAGTTTTTGTTTTATTGTGGACTGCTGCAAGCGAAACTTTTATCTTTTTAATTACACTTAAAAATTTAAGGTTAAGATTCATGAGAACTTCTGATGTTGTAACGAATTTAAGAAAGAACGGCGATCTTGCAACAAGACTTTCCATTGATTCCTTTGACGACTTTGGTTATTTAAGTGGCCAGTTAAATAAATTTATGGACTATCTTAAAGAAACAATTTCTCAGATTAAGACTGAAAATTTTGCAGTAAACGATAACGCTCTTACTCTTGCATCTGAAGTTAAGGAAAATATAAGCGGAGTTAATACTGTAATTTCTTCATTCAGTGATATTTCTGAAAAAAACAGGGAAAGAGACAGTCTTCTTAAAGACACACAGCAGAATATTATTAATCTTGGAAATGAGGCTGAAGAAATTTCAAAACTTGTTTCAAGCCAGGCTGCCGCTGTAGAACAGAATGCATCTTCTATTACAGAAATGGTTGCAAACATAAATTCTATGACTGAAATGATAAAAAAGGCGCGTTCTGTTTCGCAGGAACTTTCTGTTGTTTCAGAAAAAGGAAATCACGAAGTTGAAAAAACTCTTAGCTTAATTGAAGAAATCAGCGAAAAATCTGAAAGAATGTCTGAAATTACGCAGGTTATTTCTTCTGTTGCCGAACAGACAAATCTTCTTGCAATGAATGCGGCCATTGAAGCGGCGCACGCGGGAGACGCAGGAAAGGGATTTAGCGTTGTTGCTGACGAAATCCGCAAACTTGCCGAAAATACTTCTTCAAGTACAAAGGAAATTACAGATCTTATAAATGATATGATTGATGTGGTTTCAAAAAGTACTCAGAGTATGACAGAAACTTCTGCTGTTTTCAGTCAGATTTCTGGCGGTGTAAAGAATTCTACTCAGGTTGTAGATACAATTGCAAATGCTATGGAAGAGCAGTCAACAGGAGCAAGCGAAACTTTGAGCGTAACAAACGAAATTGCATCTCAAATTAACGAAATAAATTCTCTTGTAAAAAAGCAGGCTGACTACAACGGAGAAATCAGTCAGCACATAGAAAATGTTGTAAATCTTTCTGCTGCTGTAAATTCTGCGCATGAAGAATCTGGTAATTTTATAAAAGAATTTGCATCTTCAATGAATTTAATCAGCGATGCAGCTCAAAAAAATCAGGATTCAGTAAACGTTGTTACTAAAAAACTTGATTATTTTAAGCTTGACTAGAAATTTGCTTTTATGAAAAAAATCTAAAAAAAAGAGAAGGGCAGAGAATAATTTCTTTGCCCTTTTTGATTTGAAAATGCTGCTAAAAAAAATATAATGTCTTTAATGGATAAAAATATTATTCCGCAAGATTTTAATTTGTCCCTTGTTTTTACGGATGCGATTCCAGTTGTGTTTTTTGCATTAAGCACATTTTCAATCGGCATAAGACTTAAAAATCCTCTTTTTACAGCAGGTGCGGCACTTTGTTTTGCAGCCGGATTTTTTAAGGTTCTGTGGAAATTGATTGTAGTTCTGTATAAAAAAATATATGGCTTTTTTTTGTTCAGCTTAGATTTTTGATGCCGCTGGGATTTTTTTTGATGATTTTATCTTTTTTTATTTTCCGTATACCAGTTACCTGGCTGAGTGTTTTAAAAAAAATTCTTTCACTTCCGCAGATAATTTTTTTTGTACCTGGTCTTTTAGGAATGATTTTGATGGGCTTTTTTGCATTTTCTCTTGATGGAAAAAATGTAAAGTCAAATTGGATTGAGCAGATTGTAAACGGAATTTCTCAAATTTGCATTTTTTTAGGAATTCTTTTTTGCAGGTGATTTGATGTGCTGTTGCTAACGCGAGCTTTTATCTTTAAAGTTTATTTTGCAAACTTTTTCATTTAGGGAGAAAAAAAATGTCAGGATTTTTTGATGCTTTTAATAAAAAATTTAAGGACTCTGCTAAAAAAAGTGCTCAGGTAAAAGAAGAGTCGCTTCAGAAATCTGAGGAAATAAAACGTAAAATTCAGGAAAAAAGAAAGGTAATTAAAGAAAATGTTGAAAAAACGCAATACAATCTTGAACAGTACCAGCTTGAAAATCTGCTTGAAATTTTTAAAACTCAGTCTGATTTTCTAAAAAAGAATGGGGTTGAAAAGCCGTTCCCCTTTATTTCTGATTTTACGCAAAAAAAACTTGATAGAATTCTCTTGCGTTCTGAAAATCCTGAAAATATTGCTGAAAAAATTGAGAGGAAAAGTCCGGTAGAAAAACTTTTTGAGTATGATGATCTTGAAAAAAAACTTAAGCTTGTAAAGTACATAAAAAGGGTGAATGAAAGTGCTGCTGATAAAATTTTGGATGATAAAGATTTTGCTGACAAATTTATAAATACTCAGGATTTTTGCGCAGTCATTCTTTCTGTGGACATAAGAAGATCAACTGAACTTATGCTTAAATGCGAAAGTCCGGAAGTTTATGTAAAATTTATTTCCGTTCTTGCATCTGAATTTGAAAATGCTGTAAAAAACAGATTTGGTGTTTATGATAAATTTACAGGCGATGGATTTCTTTCATTTTTTCCTGATTTTTATTCTGGAAAGGAAGCCATTGTTAATGCAGTTTTATGTGCTGCTGATTGCCGTGAAATTTTTGATACGGTTTTTGATGAATACAAAGAAAATTTTAATTTAGGTCATACGGTAACAGGTATTGGCGGCGGAATTGATGTTGGCCGCGTTTATGCTGAAGGCGGCGACGTTGAATATTCTGTGGTTGGCTCTCCTGTTGTTTATGCCTGCCGTTTTTCTTCTGCTCCAAGCGGGCATCTTTATCTTACACAAAATGCAAAAAAAACAATGGATTCAGTGAATGCCGGGCGGTTTTCTCTTGTGGAAACAAGCATTCCAATAAAGCACGAAAACAATATGAAAGCTTTTGACATTGCTCTTGAAGGTGTTTTCCCTGAAAAAATTTCGTGTGCTTTGCCTGACTGGCTTTGATGACAAATTTTTTTTTGCGGATTTATGCTGATTGAACAGAATTTTTTTTTGTGCTAAGTTCTTGCACATACAGTTTTGTCTTTTTAGATTTTCAAAAAAAATAAAACTGCACTGGGGTGCTGCAAATGCGGCTGAGATTATACCCATAGAATCCTGCACGGGATTCCAACCTGATCCGGATAATGCCGGCGGAGGAAGATATGTTCAAATCTTCACGTTTTAAATTTATTTCCAGTTTTTGTATAGCAATGATTTTTAGTCTTGCTCTTTCCTTTTTATGCGGCTGTTCAAAGAAAAGTTCATCTTCAAGGCAAAATGAAGTTGTGGTTTACACTTATGACAGTTTTATCAGCGAGTGGGGACCTGGTCCTGAAATCGAAAAAGCCTTTGAAGAAAAAACAGGGCTTAATCTTGAGTTTGTAGACTGCGGAGACGGAGTTCAGGTTTTGAGCAGAGCTGTTCTTGAAAAAAATAATGTTCAGGCTGATGTGATTTTAGGAATCGACAATAACACAATTGATAAGGCGCGCAAAGAAAACATTTTGATTTCTTACAAAGCAAAGGATGCTGAAAAAGTGATTCCAGAAAGTGTTGCTGCTGAACTTGGAAATGACTGGATTTTAACTCCCTACGATTACAGTCATTTTGCGATGATTTATGATACAAAGTCAAATGTTCCGTGTCCAAAAAGTCTTGATGAACTTTTGAATCCTGTGTATGAGAAAAAAATCATTTTGATGGATCCGCGCACATCAACTCCGGGACTTGGATTTGTTTCGTGGACAGTTGCTGTTTACAAAGACAATGTTTTGGACTACTGGAAAAGTTTAAAGCCAAATATTCTTACAATGGCACCGGGCTGGAGCAGTGGATACGGTCTTTTTAAGGCAGGAGAGGCTCCTCTTGTAATCAGTTATACTACAAGCCCTGCAAGCCATGTTGAATACGACCACACTGATCGCTATGTTGCTGCTGTTTTTGAGCAGGGACACGTAATGCAGGTTGAAGGTGCTGGAATTTTAAAAAATGCTCCTAACAAAAAAGGTGCCTGCGAGTTTCTTGACTTTTTAATCAGCGAAGATGCACAAAAACTCATTCCGTTAACGCAGTGGATGAACCCGGCAAATAAAAATGTGGAACTTCCTGAAAGTTATAAAATTGCAGCTCCAATTCCTTCAAAAACATTAAAAACTGACAGTGCACTTACTTCATCTTATGTTGACAAAATTATGAGTGTTCTTGAAAACTAACTTTTGCGGGAACTTTAAAATTTGAATTTTATTCATATTGCACATGTTGCCTTATTTACTTTTTTTGAGGCAGCGTGTTCTGTTTTAGTTGCGCTGGTAGTTGGAATTCCTGCTGCGTTTTTTTGCGGAAGAAGACGATTTTTTGCAAGAAAATTTCTGCTTTCTCTTTCTGTAGTTCCGTTTTGCGTTCCGTCGCTTATTATTGCGCTTGGCTACGTAAGTTTTCTTGGCGTAAACGGTCTTTTAAACAGATTTTTAATGTTCATTTTTGGACTTGAAAATCCGCCTGTAAAAATTTTGTATTCATTTTTTGGGCTTGTGATTGCACAGGGATTTTATAATTTTCCGCTGATTATGAAAAATGTTGGCGAGGCCTGGCAGAAAATTCCAAAAGAAAAAGCCGACAGTGCAAGACTTTTGGGAGCCGGCGAATGGAGGGTTTTTTGGACGGTAACAATTTTTCAACTGCTGCCTTCTCTTGCTTCCTCTTCGCTTTTGGTTTTTATTTATTGCTTTTTAAGTTTTATTTTAGTTCTTCTTTTTGGCGGAATTGGAA
>CAVCIJ010000209.1:0-2387 GCA_963601995.1 bacterium
GAAATGTATGGCGGACAAATATTATGTTTTCCGCAGTAAATTTTTATGGAATCAATAAACTCCATCATCTGGCGCGGATTTTCGCCAATATTGTACGAAAACAAAAGCATTCCGCCGGGAACAAGGGCTTCATTTTCATAATCACATTCTGGAAGTTGTGAAGAGGATTCAACAGGAATATAAGTTTTATTTCCTTCAATATTCACTAAAAAAATCTGAGAAATTTTCTGGCTTAAAGAAAGTGAATCAATGTAATTATCAAGCGCAAAATCAATTTTTTTTTCTTCCGTTTTTTTTTTGTAATTATAAAAATCGCTTATACTCGCTGACGAAAGCGGACTTAAAAAAATCAGAGACAGAGCAAAAACCGGAATTTTATGAAAAGTTTCAACAAATATTTTTTTTATCATTTTTTTAATCAATAAAAGAATTTTTTTTCATCATTTTGAAAACTTTTAAATTATAAAAAAAGACTGCAATTTTTACAACAGAACTGCTATAATCTCTTTATGAAAAGAATTGACATTGTAACCGGTGCATCAAGCGGAATGGGCGTTTGTTTTGCAAAAGAACTTGCACGAGAGTGCGAATGTGATGAAATTTGGATTATTGCCCGAAGACAAGAAAATCTTGAAAAAGTAAAAGCTCAAATTGAAGACGAAGGAAAATCTAAAAAAAACGCAGGTCTCTTAGTTGACAAAAAATCAGGTAAAGAAAAAAAATGGCCGCAGGTAAAAATTATAGCACTTGACATAAGCGGAAAAGAAGGCTCACTCAAATTAAAAAAACTTTTTGACGAAGAAGGAGAATTTGAAATTTCAGTTTTAGTGAACAATGCAGGTTTTGGAACTTACGGCGAATTTGCCTTGACAGACACAATGCGCGAAATGGAAATGATTGATTTAGACTGCACTTCTCTTACGGGAATAACAGGCTTTTCCCTTCCTTTTATGAAAAAAGGTTCGCGGATTATAAATACAGCTTCTCTTGCATCGTTTTCACCACTTGGAAATTTTGCAGTTTACGGCGCATGCAAAGCATATGTTTTGAGTTTTGGTGTAGCACTGGCAGCAGAACTAAGGCAAAAAGGAATTTCTGTAACTTCACTTTGTCCCGGCCCCGTAACTACAGAATTTGCAAACGTTGCTTCAAAAGGCGCTCGAAAAGAAGTAAGGCATGGACTTTCTCCTGAAAAAACCGTAGCGCACGCAGTAAAGGCCAGTCGAAAAGGAAAACTTTACTCAATGTTTGCGTTCAAATGGCGATTTAAAGCCGCCGCAAGCCGCTTTTTAAGCAGAAAACTTCTCGCCGATTTCACATATAAATTCTGCAAGCGACCGAGCAACTAAAAAAAACAAATTTTTAGAAATTCAACTTTCAAATTTCAGTAAAAAAAATCGAATTAAAAAAAATAAATTCCCTGCGGAACAAAAAGGAAAAATTATGAACAAAGAAAATATTTTTACTGGCAAAAGTGCACTGTTTTCTGACTTTTATGAATTTACAATGGCTCAAGGTTACTGGAAAAAAAAATTAAATCAGGAAGTTGTTTTTGATGTATTTTTCAGAAAACATCCGTTCAATGGCGGTTTCAGCATTTTTGCAGGAATCGAAACGCTTCTTGATTCAATAGAAAATTTTTCATTCAGCGATGAAGATCTTTTGTTTTTAAAAGAGCAGAAAATTTTTCAAGATGACTTTCTTGACTATTTAAAAAACTTTCATTTATCCGGAGACCTTTATTCTTTTGATGAAGGAAGCCTTATTTTTCCTCAGGAACCGATTATAAGAGTCCACACAAATTTAATTGAAGCTCAAATTCTTGAAGGGCTGATTCTAAATGAAATAAATTTTCAAAGTCTGATTGCAACAAAGGCGACACGAGTTTTCTTAGCAAGCCAAAAAGGAAATATTATGGAATTTGGCTTACGAAGGGCACAAGGAAAAGACGGTGCTCTTAGTGCAAGCCGCGCAGCTTTTATTGGCGGTGCATCTGGAACTTCAAATACACTTGCCGGAAAAATTTATGGAATTCCAGTTATGGGAACAATGGCACATTCCTGGGTTATGTCTTTTAAAACTGAACTTGAAGCGTTTGAAACTTACGCAAATCTCTACCCAAACAATTCAGTTTTTTTAATTGACACTTACGACACCTTAAAAAGCGGAATCAAAAATGCCATAAAAGTCGGAAAAAAACTCAAGGAACAGGGCAAAAATTTTGGCGTAAGGCTTGATTCCGGCGACATCGATTATTTAAGCAGAGAAGTCCGCCGCCAGCTCGATAGCGAAGGATTAAAAGAGGCATTTATTTCAGTTTCAAATGAACTTAGCGAAGAAATCATAGAAAATCTTGTTCAGCAAAACGCACCGATTGATATGTGGGG
>CAVCIJ010000210.1:0-2522 GCA_963601995.1 bacterium
AAAATGCCGGACACATGGACTCCGCTTTTTAATTTGTCTGATAAAGAAAAAGTTCGCAAAATCAATGAAAAGGCAGACTCTCAAATTGCAGAAGTTATTCACAAAATTATTGAAAGAAAACAATGTACTAGAGTAAAAAATCAGCTTCCCTTGATTGCTTTTTTTGTATCGAAAATCTGGTATGAAATTATGCGAAAGACAAAAAATCTGTATGTTGAAGACTCCTGTGTTGGCTGCGGTCTGTGTGCAAAAAAGTGTCCGGTCAATGCAATAGAAATTGTCGGTAAAAGACCTGTATGGAAAAAAGAAAAATGCGCAATGTGTTTGGGCTGTCTGCACCGCTGCCCCAAATTTGCAATTCAGTATGGAAACGGCTCTACTAAAAAACACGGACAGTATCACAATCTAAAAACTCTGCCGTTATAGAGAGAATCTTAAAACGGGAGAAATATGGCAATTTCTGCTAAAAATTTTGTAATGAAGAGAAAAGACGTGCAATTTTTGATGCAGTTTTCTGTAAATGACCGTATTTTTTTTATTGCAAAAAGAACTCTATTAAATGAAGTGATTTTTTTTATTCATTTATGCAGATCGTTTTTTTTTGTAAAAATTTAAAAACTAAAGAAAAAAATTTAAAATCTTAGTGCCTGTGTTATAATTTTATTCATAGTTTATATTTCTTTTTCATTGGAGGAAAATTATGGCTAAAAAAGGCAAAGGAAAGGATTATTTTGGACTGAACAGAATTGTGAGCATTATTTTGTGTTTGTTCTTGGGACCGATTATGGGAATTATTGCAAGATTTTCTGAGAGAAAAATTCTTGCAGGACTTTTAAGGTTGTTTTTTGGCTGGAATCTTGTGTGGATTATTGATTTTATTCTTATTCTTGTAAAAGGAAAAATTCTTAGAATTGTAAACTGCTAAAATTTTCTGATTGAAAATAAAGTCTAAAAATGTTGTGCCTGATTAAATTCAGGCATTTTTTTTGTTTTTTTTTAAAGTGAAGTTTTCTGGTAGAATTTTGTGTTAACAGGGAGATTTTTTTCTTAACAGAAAATTTTGTTAGTAACGCGTACAGCGATGTTAACTGAAAATTTTCTAAGTAACACGACGATTTTTTTTAACTGAAAAATTTTCCTGGTAAACGCGTGTGCGTTGGACTTAAGTTAACAAGAAAATTCTTTCGTAGCATAAAATTTCATCAGTAACACTACGTGCGTACTGACAGCAGACTTTTTTTTACCGTCAGAATTTTCTGTTAAAAACTGCATTTTTTGTTAACAAAAAAAATCGTGCGTTAACAAAAAGACTTCCTTGTAAAAAAAAAAATTCCGCCTGTTAACAAAAAAATCCCTTCGTTAACAAAAGCTTCCCTCCGTTCATACTGTACAATCGTCACAATTTGCTCTGAATAAAAAAAATCAGTATAATAAAAAGCATGGCTTACAAGATTTTTATTGATGGAAAAGAAGGCACTACCGGTCTTAAAATTTTTGAACGTTTTGCTTCCCGAAGCGACATTGAAATTCTTTCGCTTGATGAAGATAAGCGCAAGGATCCTCTCGAAAGGCAAAAAATGATTAACAGTTCAGACTACACTTTTTTGTGTTTGCCTGACGCCGCTGCAATAGAAAGTGTTTCACTCTGCACAAATCCAAAAACTAAAATTATTGACGCTTCAACTGCTCATCGCACAAATCCTGACTGGGCTTATGGATTTCCGGAATTAGATTTATCTTTCCGCGAAAAAATTGCTTCCTCTAAGCGAGTCGCTGTTCCAGGCTGCTATGCAAGCGGTTCTGTGGCAATTTTATATCCACTTGTAAAATATAAAATTCTTCCAAAAGATTATCCTGTTGTAATTCACGCAGTCAGCGGATATTCCGGTGCAGGTAAAAAGGCAATTGCAGTGTACGAGACTCAGGGACGCAATAAAGAACTTGATTCCCCGCGCCTTTATGCATTCACTCAAAAGCACAAACATCTTCCCGAAATAAAACTTATTTCAGGTCTTGAATACGAGCCTGTTTTTGATCCTTATGTGTGCGATTATTATCAGGGAATGACTGTTTCTATGGGACTTCATACTCGGCTTTTGAGCAAAAAAATTTCGCCTTGTGACATTTGCAATATTTTTAAAGAACATTATAAAAATAATAATTTTGTGCACGTTGCTGAACTTAACGGAGAAGGAATCCTCGAAGATGCATTTATTCCAGCAAATACTTTGGCAGGTACAAACGAAATGCAGATTTTTGTGTGCGGAAACGAAGAGCGCGTTGTAATTACAAGCCGTTTTGACAATCTTGGAAAAGGAGCTTCGGGTGCGGCAGTTCAGTGCATGAACATAATGATGGGAATCGACGAAACTGCTGGTTTGAAGTGATTTTTTTCTTTTGGAGCGCGTCAATTTCTTCGGCGTGCTTTCCGCCGTTTGTAGCAACTTGCGGTTGCGAAAACTCGCAGGATTTTTTTTGTTAAGCAATAGATTTTTGTTGGACAGTTAATTTCACTGGTAACT
>CAVCIJ010000211.1:0-6718 GCA_963601995.1 bacterium
TAATAATTCTCGTCCTCTTTGGGCTTATTTGGTTTGACTTTCTTGGAGTGATTCAGGCAAAGTCAGTCCTTGCTCCAGTTTACAAAGTTCTTCATCTGCAGCCGCAAACTTCAACTTCGGCTTCTTCTCCAAAAAATCTTGTTG
The DNA here is from genome assembly GCA_963601995.1 of bacterium. Classification (GTDB taxonomy): domain Bacteria; phylum Spirochaetota; class Spirochaetia; order Treponematales; family Treponemataceae; genus Treponema_D. Next base: position 145 of record CAVCIJ010000211.1, read on the forward strand.
AAGCTGATTTGGATAACGATCGTTTTGCAAAAAGACTTGAAGCACTTGACGCGCGTACAGAAGAACTTGATAAGCGGGAAAATGATATAAAAACTCAGGAAGATAACAACGCTCAAATTGCCCTTGAACTCGAAGATAAAGAAAAAGCTCAGGAAGAAAGAGAAAAAACATTTAATAATTTAGTAAAAAAGTACGATGATAGAAGTAAGAACATCGAACAGATTGTGCAGAACCTTAACGGAATGCAGCCGGCTGCCGCTGTGAACATACTTCTAGCAATGAACGATCAGGATGTAATAGACATTCTGCGTAAAAATGAAGAAGTTGCACAGGAAAGCGGAAGCACTTCGTTAACTGCATACTGGCTTTCGCTTATGCCGTCTGACCGCGCTGCTGAAATTCAGCGTAAAATGGTAAATAAGCCTCTTTCTATTGATTAGAAAATAAGAAAAGCCTGCTGTCCGGTAAAAAATCTGGAGGTCTTATGCAGGCTTTGAATGTAAAACTTATTTCTTCTGAGCAAAATGAAAATATCTTGCTTTCAAAGAATTCCGCAAAAACTTTTCGCAATAAAGATTCTGTTTCTAAATTTGAAAAACTTCTTCATTCAAAAAGCGAAATAAAGGCTTCTCAAAATTCCTTAGAATCAGAAAAAGAAATTTCTCTAAAGTCTGAAAATCAAAAAAAAGTAGCAAAATACAAAAATGTTTCTTCAAAAGATTCCAAGCTTAGCACAGAAGATAAAAAAATACAAAAAAAATCAGATCTAAATGACGAAAAATCTTTTTCAACCAGTGAAATTCTGTGTAATGAAAAATCAGAAAATGAAATTTCTTTTGAAAATCAGATTTTGTCAAATTTAGAAGAAAATTTTAATGCTGATTTTAATCAGAATCAAAATATTTCATCAGAAATTTCGTCCGAAATGCTTTCTTCGGAAACTTCTATTTCTTCACAGCAGCTTTCGTATCTTACTCAAAAAGAAAGTGCTGGAAGCGATTTTGATTCGATGATTGAAAATGCAAGTGAATATGTGCCTGTTTCTTCGGATTCTTATATACTTGAGCGGGCGCAGAATTTGAGTGTTGAAGAGCCTGGTGAATTTTTAAAAAAGGCGGATTTGTCTCACACAAGATCTGCGTCACAAAATGAAATGAGCCAGCTTGCTTTTTTTTATGATTTGAATGAGTCAGGAGAAAATAATTCTAGTGATTTTCAGAATGCAGATTCTTTTAATCAGGATGATAAAAATTTTTTTACACTAAAACTGAATGATTCAAACTCTTCTAAAAATCAGGTTTTTGAAGTAAGAGATGAACGTTCTTTTGAAGAAAAAATAAAGTCAGTTTTAGAAAAGTCTGACGGTACAGAAAAAAAATCTCTTGATTTTACACTCAGCATGAATGAAGGTTTTCAAAATAATGTTTCTTTTTTGAATGCTCACAGCGACGGTGCAGGTGGAGCTAATTTTCAGCAGTTGCTTTCTCAGTCGGTAGGCGAGCATGTTAATGATTTTGCAAAGGCTGGAACGATTATCTTAAAAGATAATAATCAGGGCGAAATTAATATGAATCTTCATCCTGAAAGTTTAGGAAATATTAAACTTTCACTTCGAGTTTCCGATAAAATTATTACGGGGCAGATTACTGTTCACAGTAAAGAGGCTCTGGAAGCTTTTAAGCAGAATCTTGAGTCAATGAAGCAGTCTTTTATTGCAAACGGATTTGAAGAAGCAAATTTGAATCTTGTTATGGAAGATTCAAGCGGATTTTCAGGAGCGTTTGCCCAGTCAGGCAGTCAAAATCAAGAGAGCGAGCATAGTCATCAGTTTATGGCAAGACGTGCTTACGGAGATTATGTTCCTTTGGAAAGTGATTCTTCTTTTGTTTCTGCTGAAAGTGATTCTTATAAAGGGCAGAGCTCCAGAGTGAATGTTGTTGCATAATTTTTTGCAGCAAGCTGTCTGTGGTGGAAGTTAAAGAAAATTTCCTAAAAATAAAAAATTCTGTGTAAGCAAGGTGGATTTTATGAACGGAGTTGAACTTACCAGTCAGTTGAACACGCAAATGTCAAGCCAGGAAATGGCAAAACTTAATATGCAGGTTGACAGTTTTAACAAGGCGAATAATGTTTCAGGAAAGCAGGTTTCGCAGTCTTTGGGAAAAGATGATTTTTTAAAACTTTTGATTACTCAGCTGTCAAATCAGGATCCTACATCGCCAATGGAAAATACAGAATTTATTGCACAGATGGCACAATTTTCTTCACTTGAGCAGATGACAAATATGAATCAGGAATTTGCAAAACTTAATGCAATGATGGTTTCTTCTCAGGGAGTAAATACTATCGGTAAGATTGTTGATATTGATGTTGGCGGTGCTGTAACAACAGGCAAAGTTGAGGCTGTAACTTACGGTGCAAATCCGCAGGTTCGCATTGGAAATATGTATTACGATATGAAACAAATTTCTGCCGTTTACGGCGAATAAAATTAGAGGTTAGCAGTTATGATGAGATCACTTTATGCGGGCGTTTCAGGTCTGCAAAATCACCAGACACGTATGGATGTAATTGGAAACAATATTTCCAATGTTAACACTTACGGCTTTAAACGAGGACGCGTTGATTTTCAGGACATGATCAGCCAGCAGCTTGGCGGTGCGAGCCGTCCTAATGAAGAGGTTGGCGGTGTAAATCCAAAGGAAGTCGGACTTGGAATGAGCGTGGCTGCAATTGACACTATTTTTACTCAGGGAAATTTGCAGTCAACCGGTGTTTCTACTGATATTGCAATTCAGGGAAATGGATTTTTCGTAATGAAAAACGGAGACGAAACTTTTTATACAAGAGCCGGTATTTTTGGAGTTGACTCTGAGGGAACACTTGTAAATCCTTCAAACGGACTTCGTGTTCAAGGCTGGATGGCAGAAAGTGTAAACGGTCGTCAGGTTTTGCGTACATCATCAACACCAACAGATCTTGTAATTCCTGTAGGACAAAAGGATCCGCCTAAGGCAACGGAAAATGTTCGTTATTTTTGCAACTTAAATAAAAATACTCCTGAAATTCCAGAAAATCCAACAGCTGACCAAATTCTTGAAGGAACGTGGCAGACTGAAATCAACATTTATGATACTTACGGAAATGAACATCAGGTTCAGATGAATTTTTCAAAGGTTCCTGGAAATCCAAATCAGTGGGCTGTAAACGTAAATGTAGATCCTGATAATGCTGATTTTACCCAAACAAGAATCGGTTTTGGTACAACAGATGGCGTTGATAATACGTATATTCTTAACTTTGACAACACAGGTAAACTTCTTTCAGTTCAGGACAGTGCAGGAAATGTTTCAAATCCTGAAGGTGAAATTGTTTTGCAGGCATCTTATGCAGTTGCAGATTCAAATCCTGATGAAAATGGAAATCCTTACCGCCAGACATTCAATTTGAATCTTGGAACAATCGGTTCTATGGAAAATTCAATTACTCAGGCAGCATCAAAAAGCACAACAAAGGCAAATTATCAGGACGGATATAAGCTTGGTTATTTAGACAACTTCAAAATTGACCAGAGTGGAATCATAACTGGAGTTTATTCAAACGGCTCTGTTAGAACAATTGGACAGATTGCAATGGCAAGCTTTACAAATCAAGGTGGACTTGAGAAAAAAGGCGATACAATGTTTGCAGAAAGCATTAACTCAGGAATGGCAAGCGTAGGCGAAAGTGGAACTGCAGGCAAGGGAAGTCTTCTTGCGGGAACTCTTGAAATGAGTAACGTAGATTTAACTGAGCAGCTAACCGATATGATCGTAACTCAGAGAGGATTCGAGTCAAATGCAAAAACAATTCAAACAGGCGACTCAATGCTTGAAACTGTAATCAATTTAAAACGCTGATTTTCCAGATGATTTTTAATCTATTGTAAAAAATGACCCTCAAAAGTCCGGGCAAGTTTTGTCCGGGCTTTTTTTTTGAAAGAAAATCTTCCTCTTTGCAAAAATTTTTTACGTAAAGATTTTATAAAAAAGTTCTGTGCTTTTTAGTTTTTTTTGCAATTTTTAGAGAATATTTTTTGCGGATTTTTTAATCTTCAAGAATAATTTTTTGCCTTAAAATAGAAATTTCTGGATTGAAAAAATTTTTATTCATTGCAATGTTTTTTATTTCTTCGTGCGAAAATTTATTTTCTGGATAAAGAATTACGCTGGTTTCGTCATTTTTCTGCAAAAAGTTGTGCTCTCCAAAATCAGTGTAGCGCGTTGCTCCAATTGAAACAAAAATTTTCTTTGGTTTCCCGGCGTCCAAAAGATAACTGTGTATGTTTTCTGCCGGACCTTCGTCTTTTTGAAAATTAAATTTTTCAAGCATCCATTTTGTCAATTTAGAATAAATATAAGAATAATTTTTTACCGCGCTGTCTTCTCCGTAATCAAAAATTTTTCCGTTTCTGATTAAAAAACTTGCAATTCTATAGTGCTGCAAAATTCCGTTTTCAGAAAAATCAGACAGCGGAATTTTCTGTTCGGAAAGTCCCTTTGATTTTTCTCCCCAGTTTTTTTTCAGACTGATTTTTTTTGCGCCTTCTTTTCTTATTGAACAGTCGTTTGAAGCTGCAAAATATTCAGGTTTTAAATCTTCAAGTAAATCATCTTTCCAAACTGCATTAAAAACCATTCCGCATTCACTTTCAATTTGAAGTTTTTCTTCGTTTCGTGGAAAAATTATTTCGTCCGAAGAAAATGGAAAAGTCTTTAAAAAATTTGGCGTTGAATCGTTTAAATTTTTTGACGGAATATAAGTTGGAAAAATTGCCTTTGGAGCAGCTTCACTTTCTGCCTTAAGATTTTTAAAATCTTTGTCTTCGCCTGCCTGTTCAAGATGACCTGTAAAATTTCCTGCAACACCAAAGCATGCGGTTTCTAAAAGATTATTTTTCATAAAAATTTCTCCAGATTAAAATTTTTTTTTCATTTTCATAAAAATGCGATTTTTTAAACTTTTATTTTACGCAGCAGATAAAAAAAGCTGTGTAGAGATGTTCTAAAAAATCTCTTATAATAAAATTGAAAATTAAGAATTTGAGTGAGTTTTAAAAATTCAGCAGAAGAAAACTCTTTCATAATCTATAAAAACTTTTCATTTTGTTTAAGAGGAATTTATGAATTTTATTGATGAATTTAATTATCTTGAAAATGACGACAAACTTATGCTTTTTCTTGCGGTTTCGGAAAGTCTTCCAATTGAGGATGAAACTGGCATAAAAGGTGATTTTAGGCTTGAAGAAACTGACGGTCTTGAAGATTTTCTTCGTAACAATGATTTTTCTGAAAATTCTGATGAATATATTGAGCAGAGTTTGAATGATTTTCTTGAAACAAAATTTGCATATCTTGGAGAAGATAAAAAAATCTGCTTTAAAAAAGAACTTGTTGAAAATGTTGTTTACGGAACTGATTTTTCTGGTGACGATGAAATTCTTCAGAAAACAATTTTTGATGATTACACAAAGGCTGAATATGCAATTTTTCTTGAAAAAAGTGCCGCTGAACTGCAAAAACTTTTAGAACCTCTTTCTGAAGAAGATAAGGCTGACTTAAAGGAACTTGCTTTTGAATTTGATTCTCCTTGTGAGATAAAAAATCTTTTTTAATTTTTCTAAAAAAAAATGAATAAAAAATTACTTTTCTTATTGACATAAAATATTTAAATCTATATTATCTAGTACATCAACGCCGGCGTAGCTCAGTTGGTAGAGCGGAGGACTGAAAATCCTTATGTCATCAGTTCGATTCTGATCGCTGGCAAAAGAGACTGTTAATCAGTCTCTTTTTTTTGTCCTGATATCATTTTTTACTTCATCATTTTTCAATTGTTTTTAGGCTATTCTTGCGGTATAATTTCAACTTATGAAGTGGTTGATTTTAGCATCTGATATTAACAATAAAGATATTAAGTTTTTTGAAAATTTGATTGAATCAAATGGTGAAGTTCCTGATGAATATATTTTAACTGATAATCTGAATGACTATGATTTAAATGAATGTTTAACTTCTGTGTGCCAGGCGACTCACTGCATTATTCTTGAAGAAGATAAATTGCAGAAATTCAGAGACTTTAACTTTATTTTAGGGCTTTTAATCGGCAGAACTGTGGATGTTTTTATTCACGCTTCAAAAAATTGTTCTCTTCGCTATGAAAAATTTGATTTGGGTCATAATTTTCTTGTAAGAACTTACAAAACTGTTTCTGAGTTAAAAAAAGAACTTTCTGAACATTACAGGGATTATGAAAAAACAGAATATGAAAAACAGTCACTTAATAATCTTATGCTTCAGGGAATTCCTTTTACGGCTGATGCCTTTGCTTATTTTGTTTCAAAAAATAATGTTGAAGTCTGCAATAAATTTTATGCTGCTGGAATAAATACAAACGCGCTCACTTCGGAGGGCGTTTCGTTTCTTTGTGTGGCTGTGCGTAATGACTGTGAGGAAATGGTTTCGTGGCTTTTGGAGCGCGGAGCTGATTTGAATGGAATTTCTAAGGACCGTGGATATTCTCCTGTTATGGACGC
>CAVCIJ010000212.1:0-2943 GCA_963601995.1 bacterium
AGCCTATTTAGAACAGACAGATTACATTGCCTGCAAAATAGCAGAGGGAGCAGCAACAGCCGAAGAATACTCCGAACAGTTAACCAAACGTTCAGAAGCAAGGGCAAGGATTAACGAGCTGGAAGAAACATCAGCGGAATTGTAAAAATAAATGAATGGTTAATAGAGTTTATCTTGCAAGTCATTAGCGGAGTATTGGCGTACTTTATTTGCAAATGGCTTGACAAGAAACTCTAACCTTTAAGGAAAGCGTCCGATACAAACCAATGCCGGCACTTTCCATAAGTTCATTTTATGTGCAGGGGAAGACAAAATGTCAATCATAATTAAAAGCATTATTTCTGGAATTGTTATTGGAATTATAGTTTATTTTGTTATAAGGAGTTCAAAAAATGGAAAACGAAAATAAAAGAAAAGGACTCCCGAAAGGTTCAAAAAATAAAATTGCAGCGCAGGGAAGAAAAACAATCTTTGCGTCAACAACAATTTCAGGCAGCCCCGAAGAAATAAAGCAGATAAAAATACTTGCAGAATCTTCCGGCAAAAGCGTATCAAGATTTTCAATTGACCTTTCACTTCAAAAATAAAAAAAACTGCGGAGTAAAACTGCTCCGCAGTAAAAAAATCAATATTCAAACGTTTCTTCTACATACTTAACATTATCGTAATTTCGTAAAGCAATACGTTTATTTTCTTTCATCTGTAAAGTTGTAAACCAGCGGTGTTTAGCCCCGGAAATTTTAAAAGTTTTATTTTCTAAAATTGTTTTGCCGGCATTAAATTCAATAAGATAAAATGTGTGGTGATAAGTTTTCTGTAAATTTGCAGAAACTGAGTATTTTGTAAAATCCTCTTCAGTAACCTTTGCAATCTTAAAATCATCAATTTTAAAAACTGATTTTATATAATCCTCTACAGACTGTCTGTCATTTTCTTTGTTTGTTCTAATATAAGGAAAAAGCCAGCACTTCCAGCGTTTGTCAAATTTAAGTACATAACTGCAGGGAAAAATCCCCGACACATCCCTTAACAGAAGAATGGAAAAATCGTGATTATTTTCTGAAACAGAACAGATATCTTTGTAAAATTTTTCAACTGAATAATGTGAGCCGTAAAGCGTTAAAATATAAGCCGCTATGTAAATAATGCTTAATAAAACAACGGCAAATTTAGTTCTAAAAGGTGCATTAAAAAAATCGGATAAAAGAATTGTAATTAAAAAGCTCGCAATAAATGCAACAGTCTCAAGAATCGGGATATGTGTTTTAATATGCTTTTTACGCCTTATAAGCATATCCTGCAACTTTTCCTCTTTTATTCTCAACATACAAAATCTTCCTCAAATCAAAGTTTAATGTTAAATCTTTTGAAAATCAATAAAACTCTAAAAAATTATTATCTTTTTAGAATGGAAAATAAAAAACAACAACGAGCGCCACGCTCAAGAGAACGGGGCAAAGGGAAAAATAATAAAGGCACTCAGCGCGTCCAGTTTCAAATAAGCTGTCAGCCGGAAGAAAAAGAATTTATTTCAACCCTTGCCCAAAAATACAAAATGACAAAAAGCGGTTTTATTCTTGAATGTATAAACTTCTATGAAGAAAATCACAATTCATAATTAAAACCCTTTTTTCACTTTTCCTTTAGTTTTGGGGCGGTGAAGAAATTTAATAAAATCATCATCGCTCCATTTATACGCTAAAATACCACCCTTAACTTCCCGCGCAACGCCATTCTTTTTTGCCCAGCGTGCACAATACGAAAGACTTATCTTTGTTTTTTCAGAAACTTCTTTTGTTTCCATAATTTCTCCTATAGTTCACTTATGAACTTATATTTGCTATAGTCAAATCAACGTGTTATATTAGTGTCTAGTTTTTTGTGTCTACTCATAAGTTGAATGTTGAAAAAATGAGGCAGTTCCTGGCATAAAAAAATATAAAAATTATGCTACAGGTTCAAATCCTGTCATTAAAATTTTTATGAATCAAACAACGCCAGCACAGTGCAAACAGTAAAACGCCTGGTAGCAAACGACATTTTTGTAAAAAATTTTGTTTTAGAATTACGGAAGAGTTAAAAAAAGCAGTTACTTTACGAAATAATTTTTTATTAAATAGAAAAGTTTCCTATTCCTGAAGATTATTGAGTATTTATGATTTCTTGAAAATCATCATCTGGTGTATACAAATAAAATTCTATACCATTTGGTACTGAATATATAATATTTTCAATATTTTCTGTTGCAGTTATATCCATAATTATATTTTTATCATCGTCTAAATAAAAAAAATTCAATATTTTACCCTCATAATTCCAAAAGATTTAAAACGTTCATCATTTATTGAATAACTCCGTTCTGAAACTCCGTCAATATCAGCTTTTTGAGTTGAATCAATAAAATAAACTTGTTCGTCTTCAATTTTACTGAAAATTGCTATGTGCGTAACTTCTGAAGAATTTAATTCACCCATAAAAATTAAATCACCTTGCCTAAGATTTTCTTTTTCTACTTTTATTGAAGCGTTCTTGAAAATATAATTTGCCGTCATATCAGATTCTAAAAGACTGTATTTTGTATCGACTAAAGAATATTTGTAGCACATTACAACAAGTCCCGAACAATCAATATAAATGCTGCGAACAGCGTCTTGACCGCCATATTTATATTTTGTATCTGAATCTTTATACAATTCTGCAAATTTATAAGCTCTTTCAGCAATTTCGTTAGGAGCGTCAACTTCGGTACAAGACATTGAATCTGCTAAAAAACTTTTGCAGCCTGCAAATAAAAATAAACTGATTAAAAATAAAATTGATTTTGTCATTAACCGATCTCTGTTCCAAACTTTACAGTGCTGACGTTGGATTGCAGGGTGGATACTGCAGAAAATAATTCTGTGGTGGTAGAAACGAAAGTTGCGGGAATGAATGCTCCTTCAT
>CAVCIJ010000213.1:0-2512 GCA_963601995.1 bacterium
GAATTAAAACTCGCAGGCATCTCTAAAAAATCATTGAAAATGATTTTTTAGAGATGCCCTTAAGCATTATTATACTATGAATCCGCTTTTTTTCTATAATAAAAGCAATGCTAAAAACGCGTTCATTGTGGCGTACAAGGTTTTAGTCCATCAAAATATCTTTAATTCAGTTGTTTTTGAAAATGCCATATATAAAAACAGCCCGTCTCTAAAAATAAGAGGCAGGCTGGATTTTATTTTCTAGTGCAGTAATTTTTGATGAATTATTTTGAAAATTTTGTGTTTTGAAAAGTGCAAGGACAAAATTCAGCAAATCAATGTCTGGCTGTTAACGTCTACAAGCCCTAACGTTGTCATTTTTATAGAAGGAATTACTGCAAGACTTACAAACGCCATATTCATAAAAGGTTCAATTTCTTTGCTTACTCCGTCTGAATGAACTGCATCGCGAAGTTTTTTATTCTGTTCTGCAATTTCTTCTGCTGAAAGTTCTGTCATAAGACCAGCAATCGGAAGCGGCATAATTTGAACAATCTTTTTGTCCCTTACATAAATGTTTCCGCCGCCATTTTTTCTAAGAGTGTTTGCGGCAAACGCCATATCGCTGTCATTTGTTCCGATTACAATTAAATTGTGGCTGTCGTGGCTTACAGTAGAAGCAATTGCGCCGTGCTTTAGGGAAATTCCGTTTATAAAACCCTTTCCTATGTGACCGCTTCTTTTGTGTCTTTCAATTACGCAAAGTTTTAAAATGTCGCGCTCAGTGTCTATTCCATTGTTTACGTCAAAGTTTAAGAGAGATGTTACTTTGTTTGTTATAAGTTCTCCTTTTACAATCTGAATGATAATGCTTTCATCTTTTTTTGGTTCAATAAAAAAATCTTTTTCGTTAAGTTCTTCTAAATGAACTGTGTTGTGAACTTTTTCAATCAGTTCAGGATTTATCTGAGGCTTTTTAAAATCAAGGACTTCTTTTTTACTTACAACCTTTTTTCCAGAAGCATAAACGTCTTCTATTTCAACACTAGAAAGGTCATTAAGAATTAAAATGTCTGCGTTGTACCCTGGAGCAATTGCACCTGTGTATTTTAACCCAAAGCATTGGGCTGTCTGCAAAGTTGCCATTTTTATTGCCTTTACTGGACTAACACCTTTTTTTACGGCTTTACGGATTATGTTGTCTATGTGACCATCTTTTAAAAGGTCAGAAGGATGCCTGTCATCAGTTACAAGAATGCAGCGCTGTGAATATGGATCTTTAAAAAGCGGAAGAAGGGCATCAAGATTACGGGCGGCAGTTCCTTCGCGAATCATAATCCACTGGCCTTTTTTTAGTTTTTCCAGAGCTTCTTCCATATTTGAACATTCGTGGTCAGTTTCTATTCCAGAAGCAATATATTTGTCGAGTTTTTTTCCTTTTAAAAGTGGAGCGTGACCGTCAATATTTTTCTTTAAGCAGAGGGCATCATTTATTTTAGAAATCATATTTTTGTCATCACAAATTACGGCTGTAAAATCCATTACTTCTGCAAGTCCTAAAACACGCGGATTTGAATAAAAAGGATGCAAATCCTGTGCATTAAGAACGGCTCCGCTTTCGTCAAAACGCGTTGCAGGAACGCAAGAAGGAAGCATAAAATAAATTTTTAGCGGCAAGCCTTCTGAAGCCTGTAGCATAAAATTGATTCCGTCTTTTCCGCAGACATTTGCAATTTCGTGAGGGTCTGCAACAATCGCCGTTGTTCCGTGCAGAAGAGCAACGCGCTCAAATTCATAAGGAAGAAGCATTGTGCTTTCAATGTGCATATGGCCGTCAATAAAACCCGGACAGATGAATTTTCCGCTTAAATCAAGGCATTCATCGGCATCGTCTTTTGTATAATTTCCAACACCAACAATTTTATTTCCTTTTATTAAGACATTCGTTTTTTCAATTTCTTCAGAAAAAACGTTTACAACATTGGCATTCATTAAAAGCAGTGATTTTTCGTTCATAAGTAAGATTATAAAACTTTGAATTAAATTATGAAAATGATTTTTTGTGTGAAATCTCTGAAAATTACAATTTATATTTCTTTTACAGAATGTAGAGAACGTTTGATATTTTTGGCGGCAAAAGCGAAGTTTTTCTTATAAAGATTATTTTGATGAACATTACAATGCAGAAAATAACGGCAGGCAAAAAAGCCTTAAATTCTTTCATCAAAAATGGCAGAATGAAATTTCCGTCCGTACATTCCTTTTTTGATTTTAGAAAAGATGATTGGCTTGTGAACGTTCTACTGTGTGAAGTTTCTTTTATAGATAGGCTAATGTTTTAATTGAGGCTTTTCATATTCTTTGAAATCAGATTCAATTAGAATTTCAGTATCTAGATTAAAAATCAACCTTCCGTCATTTATTGCACAAATGAATTCATTCAATGAATATTTTCCGCCGAACTTCCATTCACGCACTTTTTTGCCGTAATCAGGGGAATTTTTATCTGTAGAAAAGAAAATTTTGTCGCCAA
>CAVCIJ010000214.1:0-7991 GCA_963601995.1 bacterium
GATTGAGGCAGCGCAAAAAAGTAGATTTTCCAGCGCCAGAAGGTCCGATTATAACAACCTTTTCACCCTTTGAAATTGTTTCGCTGATATTTCTTAAAATTTCTTTTCCACCAAACGTCTTACTCAAATTTTTAACTTCTATCACTTAAAGCCATCCTTTTTTCGAAAATTCCAAAAATTTTTGTAAGGCCCACAGTCAGGCACAAATAAATAAATGCGCACGAAAGCAAAGGAATCCACGCATTGTAGGTAGCATTTCTGATATTATCGCAGGACTTTTGCAAATCCACAACGGCAATAAAACTTGCAACAGAAGTTTCTTTTATAAGCGTAATAAATTCACTTGTAAACGTAGGAAGAATTGTTCTAAACGCCTGAGGCATAATGATTTTTCTCATAGTCTGCCACCAGTTAAGCCCAAGTGAACGGCCGGCTTCCATTTGCCCTTTATCAACGCCTTGAATTCCTGCCCTAAAAATTTCTGTGCAGTAGGCGCCTGAATTTATTCCAAAAGAAATAATTGCAACTACAACAGCATTTCTCATTCCAAGCGGCGTAAAAATTACAAAGTAAAAAATCATCAGTTGAGTAGCCATTGGAATTCCGCGGATAACTGTTGTGTAAACGGAAGAAATTGAACGCAGAACCTTAGATTTTGAAAGCTTAAAAAGAGCAAAAATACATCCAAGCACGCAACCAATCAGAATTGCACATGAAGCAATTAAAAGAGTTGTGCCAAGACCGCGCGGAATCACTCTCCATCTTCCGCCAGCAATCATAACTTGATAAAAATTCACATTTTTCTCCCGCAAAAAACAAAATACTTTATAAAATAAGACGTTTTTATGAAACAGACTGCCCGGTCAAGCCGGGCAATCAAAGTTTTCAAAATGCAAAACTCAAGGTTCATAAAGAATCATTTATCTGCATTTTTTTAATTTAAAGATATTTTTTATTTTCTAACAATAATAACCTGATTTGTAGAAAAATAAGGCTCAGAAAAATCAACATTCTGTTTTCGCTCTTCTGTTGCAGTCATTCCGGCAGCAACAAAATCCACAGAACCTGACTGAAGAGCTGCAATCAATGCATCAAAAGACATATCCGCAACAACAAGTTTTCTTCCTGCATCATGAGCTATCATCTGGCTGATTGTAATGTCAAATCCAACAGGCTCAACTGAATCTACATATTCAAATGGAGGAAAAGTTGCGTTTGTTCCCATGCGCAAAACTTCACCTGAAGTTTCAATTGTTTTAGGAAGTTTGATATTTCCGTCAGCAGGCATAAAAATGTTTATAAGCTTTTCATAAGTTCCATCGCTCTTTATTTTTGAAATAGTTGAATTTATTGACTGTAAAAGTTCAGTATTGCCTTTTTTAACCGCAATTGCATATTCTTCAGAAGCAAATTTGTCATTTACAATCATAAGTTTTGAATTGCGCTTAACAATTTCCTTTGCAGGAAGTTCATCTAAAACCACAGCGTCAACTGAACCGTTAACAAGCGCAAGAGAAGCGTCAATTCCGCTCTTAAATGACTTGCATGAAGCATCTTTTACGTCCTGAACGTAAATTTCGCCAGTAGTTCCTTCCTGAACACCTATAGTTTTTCCTTCAAGATCGGCAGCACTCTTAATTTCAACATTAGTTTTTTTAGTACAGCCTGTAAAAACCAAAGCAGCCGCAGCAAATGCAGCAAATACAATTTTTTTCATTTTAATTGACCTCCAAAAATTTGTTTTCAGATTTCGAAAACCCGCTCATTATATCATAATTTAAAATATTTGAAATATGCATATAAAAAACGGCACTAATCTAAAAAGATTTATTTATCAAACGCTTCCATATCAAAAAAAATCAGCCCCGCAAAAAACAGGGCTGAAAAAAATCTTACAAAACTTTTTGCAAAAAGCAGAGCTTAATCAATCTTAACTTTCTGCAAGTGCCAGATATCCTGCACATAATTTTCGATTGTTCTGTCAGAAGAGAATTTGCCGGAATTTGCAATGTTCAAAAGCGTCTTCTTTGCCCAGCCACGCCTGTCAAGATAAGCTTTTGCAACTTCTTCCTGAGCCTTTACGTAAGCGTCAAAATCAGCAAGTATATAATAAACGTCCGCTCTCTGACCTTCAACTCCGTAAACCAAAGAATCGTGAAGTTCCTGGAACTGGCGGTTGTTTGAATCGTAAGTTCCGTCAACAAGCTGATTTACAACCTTTGCGAGAGCCGGCGATCTGTCAAGATACTTTTGCGGATTATAAGAATGCTCTTCGTTTATTTTTAGAATTTCATCAGCAGTAAGACCAAAAATAAATGCGTTTTCTTTGCCTGCTTCCTGAACAATTTCAATGTTTGCACCGTCCAAAGTTCCCAAAGTTAAAGCGCCATTCATCATAAACTTCATATTTGAAGTTCCTGAAGCCTCGTAACCAGCCGTAGAAATCTGCTCGCTTACATCACTTGCCGGAATGATTTTTTCTGCAACTGAAACACGATAATTTTCTACAAACACAACGCGAAGTTTTCCCCTGACGCGCCTGTCGTTGTTTACGCGGTCAGCAACACTGTTTATCAGTTTGATTATAGATTTTGCCCTGCGATAACCAGATGCAGCCTTTGCTCCAAAAATAAATGTTCGGCTAGGCGGATTATAAGAAGGATCTTCAACAATTTTATTGTAAAGATACATAATGTGCAGAACGTTTAAAAGCTGTCTTTTGTATTCGTGCAGACGCTTTACCTGAGTGTCAAAAATGCTTTCAGGATCCAAAAATTCATTCTGACTATGCTTTAAATATTCTGCAAGACGCTCTTTGTTGTGCTGCTTGATTGCAATAAGTTCATTAAGAGTGTCGTCATCATCAGCAAATTTTTCCAGCCCTTTCAAAAGCGAAAGATTTTTTTCCCAACCGTGACCTATTTTTCTTGTAATCAAATCAGCAAGATCTGGATTTGAAAGCAAAAGCCATCTGCGCTGAGTTACGCCGTTTGTTTTATTGTTGAATTTCTGCGGATAAAGCTGAGCCCAGTTTTTAAGTTCCTGTTCCTTTAAAATCTTTGTGTGAAGTTCAGCAACGCCGTTTACGCTAAAGCATGAATGAATTGCAAGCCATGCCATGTAAACCTTTCCGTCGTGAATAATTGCCATATGATTCTGCTTGTAATAATCTTCAGGGAATTTCTGCCTTAATTCCATAACAAAGCGACGGTTTATTTCCTCTACAATCTGATAAACGCGCGGAAGAAGTCTCTGGAAAATTTCAATAGACCACTTTTCAAGTGCTTCTGCAAGAATTGTGTGATTTGTATAGGCAAATGTCTGCTGAACAACAGACCACGCGTCATTCCAGCCAACATTGTATTCATCAATAAGAATTCGCATAAGTTCAGGAATTGCAACCACAGGATGAGTGTCGTTAAGCTGAATGACGTGATACTTCGGGAACTGAGAAAAATCTGTTCCGTGCTGAATTACAAACTGATGAACAAGATCCTGCAGAGAAGCCGAAGTAAAGAAATACTGCTGGCGGAGACGGAGTTCTTTTCCCATAGGACCGTTGTCATTCGGATAAAGAACGCGACTTATATTTTCTGCGTTATTTTGTCTTTCAACCGCTCTTTGATACTGACTGTCATTAAAAAGCTGCAAGTCAAATCCGTTTGGAGAAGAAGCCTGCCACAATCTAAGAGTATTTACTGTGTTGCAGTCAAATCCAACAATCGGCATATCATAAGGAGTCGCTGTAATTTCTTCAGCATTTTCTATATAAAAACGATCCTGTCCGTCTGGAGTTTTTCCATATTTTATTTCACCGCCAAATTTTACAGTAACTGCGAGATCCGAACGCTTTACTTCCCAAGGATCACGGTGTTTCAGCCAGTTATCAGGAAATTCAACTTGCTCGCCGTTTATAATGTGCTGCTCAAACATTCCGTACTCATAGCGGATTCCGTATCCATTTCCAGGATATTCAAGAGTTGCTAGTGAATCCAAAAAACATGCTGCAAGACGTCCAAGTCCGCCGTTTCCTAAGCCGGCATCAGGCTCTTCATCTTCAATCAAATCAATATCAACATTCATATCCTTGAGGACTTCTTTTACACCGTCAAGAATTCCTGCATTGATAAGGTTGTTTCCAAGTGCCCTTCCCATAAGAAATTCTGCGCTCAGATAATAAAGCTGCTTAGATTCTTTTGCTTCATAAGTCCGGCGTGTTTCCATCCAGTTTGGCGTAATTATTTCCAAAGCACTTGCACTCACAGCATCAAAGAGATCGTGTTTGCTCGCCTGAGAGATATCTTTTCCATACTGTCTTCTAAGACGTGCTGTAAGATTTGACTTGAACTCTTCTGCATTGAATTTCATTGTAGTTCCTCCATAAAAAGTCAAGCGTAAGACATCAGTTTTAGGATTGACTTTTTAAGCACATTCGCAATGAAATGAGAATGTGCAGTAAATGAAAAAGTTTGCAACGCAAACTTTCAAAGATAAAAACTGACGGCATTTTTTTTGCAATTTTTATCTTAATCTCCTTTAAATTCATAATCAATATTGAAAATCAATTAAAGATAATGAATTAAAACATCTTGTTTTAAGTATTTTCTCTATAAAAAAATGATACAAATGATTATTTTGCCATCAAAACAATCATTGAATTTGCCGGAAGCACATAACGTTCCTGAGCCCGCAGATTTTCTGCATCTTCATCGCTTAGAATGGCGTCTTCTGTTTCTATGGAAGTATCTGCGATTCTATACCATCTTTTTCCGGCAGGCAGACTCGGCAATTTTATCATTACATCCATGCGGTCAGCATTTGCAGCCACAAAAAAGTCATTATCACATAAATCTTTTTCGTTACAAATGCCTTCTCCGCCAAGTCTAAACGCAAGAAAACGGCTTATTCTGTTCCAGTCAGGATTTGCTCCGTCCTTATTGTACCACTGAATGTCTGGAACTGAGCCTTGACTCTTTCCGTTAAAAAATTCATTCCGTCTGAAAACAGGATGTCTTTTTCGAAGTTCAATCGCGTGCTTTGTAAACATAACAAGATTTTTGTTAAGATTGCAGTTATTCCAGTCAACCCAGCTTATATCGTTATCCTGGCAGTAAGCATTGTTATTTCCCTGCTGTCCTCTGCGAAATTCGTCTCCTGCCAGAAGCATCGGCGTTCCCTGCGAAATCAATTCAGTTAAAATAAAATTTCGCATCTGACGGTTTCTTGTTCTTTCTATCTGCGGATTTGCAGTTGCTCCTTCATAGCCATGATTATAGCTCCAGTTTGAATCAGCACCGTCGCGGTTTTCTTCGCCGTTTTCTTCATTGTGCTTACTGTTGTAACTTACAAGATCGTTCATAGTAAAGCCGTCATGGCAGCAAACATAATTTATGCTGTTCCAGGGTTTTCTTCCCGAAAAAGAAAAAAGATCGCTTGAACCGCTTATTCTGGTTGCAGCACCGGTCGAAACATAATCATCTCCGCGCCAAAAACGCCTTATGTCGTCACGATAGCGGTCGTTCCATTCGCACCATCTTCCAGGAAAAGCACCAGACTGATACGCTCCGCCAGCGTCCCAGGGTTCAGCAATAATTTTTGTATTGTGAAGAACCGGGTCTTCTGCAATTGCAACGGTAAGAGGCGCATTTGCTAAAAGACGTCCGTCAGAATTTCTGGAAAGAACTGAAGCAAGATCAAATCTGAATCCGTCAATATGATATTCAAGAACCCAATATTGAAGGCAGTCAAGAATAAATTTTATAACCACAGGATGATTACAGTTCAGCGTATTTCCGCAGCCGGAAAAATTCATATAATATTCTTTGTGATTTTCCACAAGCATATAATAAATTGAATTTTCAATTCCGCGAAAACTCATCATAACACCGTGTTCATTTCCTTCCGCAGTGTGATTAAAAACAACGTCCAGAATTACTTCGATTCCAGCTTTGTGCAGTTCCCGTACAAGAGTTTTAAATTCATTTACACAGGCTCCGGGATTTTTATTCTGTGCGTAGGAAGCTTTTGGAGAAAAAAACTGAATTGTGCTGTAACCCCAATAATTTTTTAATTTTTCTCCAGTGCGCGGATTTATATTCGTATTTTCATTTTCATCAAATTCAAAAATCGGGAGAAATTCGACAGCATTAACGCCAATGTGCTGCAAATAAGGGATTTTTTCAATAAAACCAGAATATGTGCCGGGAAATTTAACGCCAGCCGCCTTTCCCGCAGTAAAACCTTTTAAATGAGTTTCATAAATTATAGTTTCAGACATCGGACGATTTATAGCCTTATCGCCCTGCCAGTCAAAATCATTATCATCAACAACAACGCATTTTGGAAACTTTGCTGAATGAAAGCCCCTGTCAAGTTCAAGGTCAGTTTTATCAAGAACAGGCTTAAAGTCTTTTGGAAGATTAAGAAAAAGTGATTCTGCAGTAAGAGCCTTTGCGTAAGGATCAAAAACAAGCTGTTTTCCGTTGAATCTATGACCTTTTTCTGTATCAAATGGACCTTCGATCTGAAAAAGATACAGAGTACCAGCCTTTAATCCTGGAATAAAAATATGCCAATTATCGCCAGTGCGATTTATTTTTGAATCAAAAACAATCTGATTTTTTGCCTCAGAACTATTTTGTTTTTCGTAAAGATTAAGAACAACCTTGCTCGCATTTCTGCTGAAAATGCAAAAATTCACTCCATCAGCGCCGTCGATTCTTGCAAAACTTGCGCCATATGGATATGGGATTCCCGGTTTTGTCTCCAACATAGCCATAATATTTAGATTATAACGAAATAAAGACTATTTTTCTACTTTTTTATTCCGCTGAAATTTAAAAAAGCACTAAATCAGCAAAAATCCGCCTCTATCCAACAAAATTCCTGCTGGAATAATTATCTGACAAGTTCAAAACAGCACATACTTTAAAAGCTCAAATTTCAGTGATAAAATAGGACTACGATTATGAATTTTTTTAATGAAGAAAAACTTATTGCAAAAAAAATAGAAAAACTTCCGGTTCAAAATGTAGACATTTATGTTGATTCAATTAACGATTTAAAGGAAAAATCTGGATTCGGCACAGAAAAAGACTTTTCCCTTAACAAAGACGCTGCAAGTTTTCTTGATGAAAATGCCTCTGGAATCACTGTAAAATATTCTCTTGCACTGAACATTCACGTAAAAAATAAATCAAAAGACGATTTTAAAACCGCAGAGAACTTAATTCACAGTCATTATTCAGAAAAACTCGAAAATATGCTTTTACAAAAAAAGAAAAATTCAAAAAGCTGGAGCTTCAGATTTTATCTAGGCATCGCATTTTTATTTTTAGGACACACAGCAAGTTATCTTTTGACGATTTTCTGCAAAAATGAAGCACTGTCAAGCGTGCTTGGCGACAGTCTTGAAATTATAGGCTGGGTAGCAATTTGGGAACCGGCTTCATACTTTTTGTTCAAAACAAAGGAAGAAACTCAAGAAATAACAGATTGTTTTCAGTTAAAATATTCAAAAATCAAAATAATCTGAATCTGACTAAAAAAATTAAGAAAAAATTCTCTCAAACACGATTTTTTTGTTAAGAAGGAATTCTGCGGCATTACACGCGGATGCGCGGTTACTGACAGAATTTTTTCTGATGAAGTTTTTTTTGTTAAGAAGAAAATTTCCTTATTACCACGATTTTTTTGTTCAAGAAAAATTTTCGACGTACACGCGGGGCGTGGCTTGTTAACAGGAAAAACTCTTTTTCATAACAAAAAAAATCAATCATCACGTTTCATAAAAAAAATGCCCTAAAGACATTGAAATAAAAAAATGATAAACTTTTTGCACTATGAATAAATTTCCTTTAACACACAGCGAGCTTGTAGAATTAACAAAAAAATTCCCAACTCCGTTTTATATTTATGACGAAAAAGGCATCCGCGAAAATCTGGAATATTTTAAGAAATGCTTTTCTATTTTTCCAAAATTCAGAGAATAT
>CAVCIJ010000215.1:0-5773 GCA_963601995.1 bacterium
CGTCAGATCCGTCCCATTCAAAATCCAAAGCCTTGCTGTTCTGCCAGACAAATGTTTTTACAAGAGAATTGTCTTTTTCACTGCGGATTTCTGCAATCCACTTGCCTTCCTGACTTGATTCTTGAATTTTTACAGGAAGAATTTTTTTGGAACTTGTAGGTTCAGGAGAAAATTCTGTGTACGGAACTGAAATTTTTATTACAGGAGCCGTTGTGTCCAAAGTGAATTTTGAAGTAGCAGCACTTGAAGCAGTATTGCTCATTGAAACAGTTTCAAGCTTTGCATAATAAATTCCGTCTGGGCAGCGCTGTTTTGTGTTTCCGTCAAATCCGTCCCATTCAAAATTGCGGGGAACATTTCCCTTTCCTTCAATAGATTTTACAAGTTCATCTTTTTCATTCAGAATCTGCAAAGTATAGTTTGAAATTCCGCTCATTGCAGAAGATTTTACAATCGGAGTAATCAGAATAGAATCTTGAACTCCATCTCCGTTTGGAGAAAATGCTTCCAGATTTGCAGAAAGAACAATTTCTGTTGTGCTGGTATCGAGTGTAAACAAGGTTTGCGCCTTATTTCCGTAAGAAGCTGTATTTCCGGCACTTTCATAAACAGTCAGCTGGTAATAATAAGATCCGTCCTCAAAATTTCCGGAATCATCAATTCCATTCCATTCGATATAATCAGGAAGATTATTGCCAAAATCAAACTGCTTTGCGATAACCTCGTTTTGAAGGCTCTTGTTTTCAGCATCTGTAACGCGAATAATTTTTCCAGTCCAAGATTTTGATCCAGTATAATCTGCTTCCGGCTTTGCCTGCTGAATAATTCTATAATTTGAACTGCCGTTAAACGCCCTTTCCTTAGGAAGTTCAATTTGAGCAACTGGCGCTGTATTGTCAACTACAAAAACTGGAGAGTAAACTGCGTCAGGCTCATATCCATTGGAATAGCGTGCACTCACTTTCGCCTTGTATTCACCTTCCGAAAGATAAGTTTCATCATCTTTTTTGCCGTCATAGGTAATTGAAGAAGGCGGATTTTCAGTTCCACTGTAAGTTTTAAGAATATTTTTTTCATCCTTGTCCAAAATTACAACAGTCCACTCAGTAAGAGCATTTACTTCTGATTTAGGACTCGGAATTGAAACATTAAATTTAAGCGTTTTTATAGGACTTGTATTTCCTTGTGGTGCAAAAAACCTGCTTCCATTTATTGAAACTGCAATTTCAGGCTTTTCTGTAGAAAAAATGATATTTGAAATTTGAGCTTTCTCGCTGGTATTTCCTGCTTCGTCAGTTGATGTAATTTCGTACTTGTAAATTCCATCACCAATCAAATTTCCTCTGTCATCAGTTCCATTCCAGGAAATAGAAAGAGGCTCTGCGTTTTCCCAAACATAACTTTTTACCGTATTTCCCTGAGAATCAGTTATTTTTGCCGTCCAAAGTTTTTCCTGCGATCCACTCTGATTTATTTTTAAAGTCTGCTTTGCACCTTCACCAAAATTTTTGTTTGAAGAAGAAGGCTGCACAAGATGAATTTCCGGCGGAGTATTATCCACAATCACCTGAAGTTTTGAACTTTTTCCAATATTTTTGTTATCGTCAATTGCTTCAAACTGATAATAATAAATTCCGTCAGGAGCAACGCTTCCGTCATCAAGAATTCCATTCCATACAAGCGAAGATGGAACTGCAACACCAGTTTTTGGAGTAAACATCGCCTTAAAAAAGTTCTTAAAAGTGATTTTTTCAGGAAGTTTTACCTTATTACCGATTGTCCTTACCAAATCACCATTTTCGCTGTAAATTTTAAAACTCCATTCGTTTACATAGCGTTTTTCATTCAACTTTAAAGGAACTACAAGTTCATCTTGAATTCCATCGTTATTTGGAGAAATATAAACTGGTGCACGTTCAGCAAAAGACTGTGCAGCAAAAAAAATCCCAAAACTGCAAAGTAAAATTTTTGTACTTATTTTTTTCATATTCTGCCCTCCAGTTATTTTTCATCCCAAAGAATAATTTCTGGCGGCTGCTCATCCTGAATTCCAAGATTCAATTTTGCTTCTCCGCTCACAGCCTGAATTCCATTGTACAGATTCTGCCAGGCCAAAACAGGAACAATTTCACTTTCGGCCCAATCAGTATTATCTCCTGTAAATTTGCTGGAATTAAAGCGGAATTTAAATGAAAGATTTACACTCGGCCAGCTTAATGCATTTGTTTGTTGAGCAAGAATTTCTACAAGATTTGCCTGCCATGCAACATTTAAATTGATAAAATTATCGTATGAAAAACCAAGTGCCATATCAGCAATCACATTTTGGAATGTAGGAAATGAAAGGTCAAAACTGAATCCAGAAATAAATTTGCTGTGCTTAAAATTTCCGTTTGCATCAAGATTTTTTGTAAGCGGATTTATAAGATTTGCTGCAAAAGAAATGCGCGGGGTTACAATTCCAGGATAAGAAGAACTCAACTTTTCTGAATAGATTCCGTTTGTTTCGTAACCAGACACAGGCTTTCCAAGATTTAAAAAGGCAATTCCAAGTCGTGGTTTTGTAAAAAATCCTGTTTTGTTAATAAAACTTCCTTCTTTTTTTGTAAATTTAAAATCATCAAATTTATAAAAAAGTCCAAGATCAGCACCTAAAGTAAAGTCTGAACCATTTCCAAGATAATACCCTGAATAAAGATTCATTCCCACAGCAAGTTTTTCGTTAATTTCCTTTGCAATTCCGCCGTGAACTGTAAGAGAATTTCTTAAGTTCATATTGTCAAAAGAAGAAAAAATTCCCTGAAGAGTAGCTGAATAAACAAACCATTTTGTAGGAATTATTGTACCTGCCTGAAAAGCACTGCCAAAAACACTATCATTTTCATCAGTTTTATTTGTGTTGAAAAGTGCCGTAAAACTTAAATCAATGTCAACACGCTGCTCAAGAACGGCAAGAGCAGGATTATAAGTAATTGAAGAAGGAACCACAGTTGAAAGAGGACCGCCGGAAGCACTCGCAGCGCCGCCTAAAAGTTCAGGATTTGTGATTCTAAACAATGCTTCTCCACCAAGCGGAGGATTGTAAGCAAAGACAAATGCCGCGAAAAAAAACGAGGCCAACAACAAGATCTTTCTTTTCATTTTTCCCTCCAGAAAAAATTCTGTTATATTAAAGAATTATAGTAAATTGCCATCATAAATTCAATTTTTATAAAAAAATACAAAACTAATTCTTTTCTGCATTTAAAGCCATTTCAACCTCATCAATGATTTTGTCTGGAGTACTTGCTCCGGCACTGAGTCCAACGCAGTTCATATTAAAAAAATCATCAGGAATTTCATTGGCATTTTCTATTAAAGCAGCACGCGGGCAAATTTCAGATGCAGTTTCGTAAAGACGTCTTGTATTTGCAGAATTTTTTCCACCGATTACAAGAATTCCGTCAGTTAAACCGGCAAGTTCGCTAAGTGCATTTTGTCTTTCCATAGTTGCACTGCAGATTGAATCAAAAACTTTAAGTTCAATAGGATTTTCTTTTGCAGCACAATCTTTTACAACAGCGCAAATTTTTTTAAATTCAAGCGGACTGAATGTTGTTTGCGCAAGAAGTACAATTTTTCCAGAAAACTGCATTTTTTTAGCTTCTTCCGCACTTTCTACAACTTCACCGTCATTATCAACATAGGAAAGAATTCCAGAAACTTCTCCGTGCTTTTTGTCTCCGGCAATCAAAACTTTAAAACCCTTTGAATGCCATTCCAGTGCTCTTTTTTGACTCAAATGAACTTTCGGACAGGTTGAATCAATTACAACAGCACCATTTTTTTTCATTTTTTCTAAAACGCAGGGACTGCAGCCATGTGCCCTAACAAGAACTACACTTGAAGAATCGGCACAGTCGGCTTCGTTTTCAAGAAGAATTTTTAAACCCTGATTTTCAAGTTCAGAAAGCACCGAAGGATTATGAATGAGTGGACCTAAAGAAAATATTTTTTTTCCTTTAAATTTCGGATTTTTCAAAGAATTCTCAGCCGCTTCTACAGCCTTTTTTACGCCCATGCAAAAACCAAGCACTTTGGCTCTTATAACTTTCATTCTTTTATTGTACAAAATTTTCCTAAAAACAAGAAAATCCACCGAATCCAAAAAGACCGGCGGATTTCACACTCGCTGACTGCTAAAAATTCAGCCAGCATTTTCTTATTTAATGACAAATCTAAAAATCATTAAATTTTTAGAAGCAAAATAATTTTAAGTCTGAGGAACAGCAAGTGCCTTTCTAGGCTTTACATGATTAGGATCAGAAGGACTCCAGTTTTTTCTTGTAAGAGAAATAAATCCTCCGCTAATGAAAATTGAAGAATAACATCCTGAAACAAGTCCAACCGTAAGAACAACAGCAAAGTCTTTTATGCTTCCGCTTGTAAAAATCAAAAGTGCAACAGAAGCAAACATAGTTGTTACAGTTGTAAGGATTGAACGACTCATTGTTTCGCTGATTGAAGCATCAAGAATTTCAGTAAAATTCTTTACATTCATAATCTTCATATTATTTCTTACACGGTCAAGAATAACAACTGTTGCGTTTATTGAATAACCGAATATTGTAAGTACAGCAGCCAATGTTGTTGTAGAAAACTCAATCTGCGACCAGAAAATAAATGCGAACATAATAAGACAGTCGTGAATCAAAGCAACGATTGCACCCAAAGCAAAGTCCCAATGAAAACGAATTGTTGCATAAAGCCAAATCAACAGAACTGTTACAAGAACAAGAAGAAGTGACTTTGTTACAAGAGAACTTGAAAACTGAGAACCAACAAAGTCTGTTTTTATAACAGCAACATTGTTTTCGCCAAATTTTTCAGAAAGTGCAGTTCTAATCTGATTTTGAAGTTCTGTACTTGAAGCATCATCATTTTTAATAACAGAGCGAATCTGGTAACTGCGGGAATCTTCTGTTCCCTGTGCTTTTACATCAACATTCTGACCTGCAAGAGCATCTCTCACATCATCTACAGAAACTGCATTTCCAGCAGAAGGAACGTAAATGTAAAAAGGAACATCCGAAGAAAGACGTGAAGTAACCGCACTATTTATATAAATTCCATAAGAATCAGAATTTTCACCCGAAAGTACTTTTGCATCTACACCATCAATTGTATTAAGAGAGGCAGCCATTGCAGCAACCGTAGCATTCTGTCCGTAAGTGAATGTTTTTGTTTCGTTTTCAGCACCAGTTCCGCTTACAACTACGCTGAGAGCAACATTTGATGTTTCAATATTCACATTTGCAGAACCGCTGTAAGTAATTTCAATGGCAGCAGGAGCAATGCGTACTTCTTCTACAAGACCAGGTGCAAAGTCAATACCAAGATTGATTCCACGAACAAAAAATCCAACTATGCCAAATACAATAATTACACAGCTAAAAATCGCTGCTGGCAAGAAAGCTTTGCTAAATTTTCTAACTTTCATTTATTTAACCCTCCAGCCAATACTGATACCTTTCTTGTGGCATACTTCGGTATTAAAATCAAAAATAAGCCTTGAAACAAGCAAAGCTGTAAATACAGTTGAACAAACTCCGATTGCCAGACTTACAGCAAATCCCTGAATTGAACCTGTTCCAAGCTGACTCATAAAGAAAGCTGCAATAAATGTAGTAATATTTGAGTCAAGAATTGCCCATAAAGCATCATCAAAACCAGAAGAAATAGAAGCCGCTCTGTCTTTTCCAAGACGACGTTCTTCCTTAATGCGCTCAAAAAT
>CAVCIJ010000216.1:0-7191 GCA_963601995.1 bacterium
CTTATAGGTATAAATTTCGGCAAAAATAAGAAAATTCAGTAGTTAAATAAGATTATAGGAACATTCTTAAATAAATTTTAAAAGAAGAAGTTTTAGAAATTCCCTTAAACTACAAAAAAAATCTAAAATCTCCAAAATCTCTATTTTTTTTATACTACAATTCATTAAAAAAAAAGGCAACAATATTTTGAAAATCTTTAAGAAATTGAAATTTTAAGCGATTTTTTTTGTTTACAGGAAGAGCTTTTTTGATAACAAAAAAATCTTTTGTTAACATGAGCGCGGCTTACTTAGAGAATTTTTCTTGTAAAAAAAATTTTTTATTTTACAAAAAATTTTCTGTGCTAACACGGGCACGCCGTTTACCAACAAAATTCTTTGCTGACAGGGAAACATTTGTTAACAAGAAATTTTCTATGCTGACACGAGGATTCTGCGGCGGCGGCAAATGCAGAAATTCGCTCCAAAAAGCCTTGAATCACTTAAAATTTAAAAACATCTTTGTTATTGACAATAGCTTTTTTTTTTAGGAATATTTTATCCAATTATGGAAAATGTTTTATCAAAGCAGCAACTGGAATCTATGTCGACTGCTGATCTTATTTCGCTTTCTGATGAATATGGAATTGAAATTCCTGACAATCTGAACCGGCGCTTTATTATTGAAGAACTTTTGGAGACTTCTGCTGAACTTGAGACTTCTTTTAAGCACGATGATGATGAAGTGACGCTTGACGAAGAAAATGCAAAACTGCCTGAAACCCTGCCAAAATCTTACAATGAAACTGAAATAAATCTTGTGCTGCGAAATCCTGAGTGGATTTTTGTTTACTGGGATATTTCTGAATCGACCTTGAACAAGATAAAAAACAGCCCTGATTTTAACGGACTTTTTTTGCATCTGGCATTTTACGATTCTATGGACGAGGACGAAAAGCAGAATTCTTCTATAAATATTAAAATTGATCTAGAAACAAGGGAACAGTACGTTCTTGTGCCGGAAGACAAAAATATTCTGAATGTGGTTCTTGCCTGCTCGTACGGTGAAGAAAATATTGACATTCTTGCAAGCACAAGGCGCATTAGTATTCCTCGTGTAAATGAGGATATTAAAGAAATGCAGCCTGGCAAAAAGATGAATTTTCCGCCTTTAGTAAATCTTTCGGGGCTCAAAATAATTCTGCATAACCACTATTTGAATCACGGCGAATTTTTCAGTTAATTCTGCTGATTTGCTGATTTTGAGTGATTTTATAACTAAGAAAATTCAATGTAAAAAAGAGGAAATTTGTAAAAAAAAAGGGAGTTTTTGTTATGGCAAAAAATTTAGTTTTAGTGATTGAAGCAAATCAGGGCTATATAAGAAACATTGACGACAACCGCGATTTTTCTGAGCAGAATGACATTCTGTTTATAGCACTTACCAACACATATATTCCTCTTTTAAATATGATTGCACGACTTTCGAGCGAGGGCTTGAACTTTAAAATTTCGCTTGTTATGAGTGCGCCTCTCTGCTCTCTTCTTTGCGATCCCGTAATTCAAAAGCAGTACGTTGATTATTTAGATAAGCTTATTGATTTGGGCGAAAAGGAAGTTAAGCGCAATGCAAATACAGAATTTGAAGCTTTGAGCAGCAAATACTTAAATTCTATAATTCAGACAAAAATCGACTTTACAGAAACTTATGACTATAATCTTGTAAAATCATTTCGTCACTTTGCAAAAACAGGCATTCTTGAACTTATTCCAACTGCGGCAACTTATGCTTATCTTCCATTCTATTCTGATTTTCCAGAAGCTTTGAATGCGCAGATTGAAACTGGTCTTTATTCGCAGCGCTATTACTTTGGTGATGCCGGCGAAGGATTTATGCTTCCTTACAAGGGATATTCAAAACCGCTTGATAAGATTTTACGTTCCTACGGAATAAACTACACGATTCTTGATGCACGTTCACTTGTTTTTTGCAGCAAATATCCGGATACTGGAATTTTTGCTCCGGTAAGATGCAGTAATTCTCTTGTACTTTTTGGCGCAGATCCGGAAACTTATGATGAACTTGAAGGCGATGAAAGTTTCAGAAAAAATCCGGTTTACAGAAGTCAGCAGAGAGACATTGGATTTGATCTTGATTTAGCTGACCTTGAAGCTTTTTTAGGTACAGAAAAAAAACGTATTCAAACAGGATTTAAATATTATGCACAGGAAGATGATGAAGAAAATCCGCGCGAAATATACAACTTTGAAAATGCTGAAATTCAGTGCAAAAAAGATGCAGAAACTTTTTATGAATCAAAGATTGAGCGTCTTTCAAAGGCTGAAGAAATGCTGAACGGCAAAAATGCCTGCCTTGTCTGCACAATTCCAGCAGAACTTTTAGGGCAAACCTGGTTTGAAGGACTTTTATGGCTTGAAAATTTAATCAGAATTTCCTGCGAAAAACAGAAAGTAAACCTTGAATGCTGTGCAAACTTGATTTCAGAACAGTTTTCGCTGCCAAAAATAGATCCTTATCCTTGTTCTTCAAACGGACTTGGTTACGGAGAAGATCTTCTGGATAAAACAAACAGCTGGATGTTCCGCTACATTCAAAAAGCCACCGGCAGAATTATAAATCTTGCAGAGCGTTTTCCTGGCGAAACCAGCTTAAAAGCGAGGCTTTTAAATATTGGTGCAAAGGAAGTGCTTCTTGCCCAAAGCGGTGAATGGCCGATGATGATCCACGATTCAAAAATTCCTGATTATATTGAAGAAAAATTTAAAAATGAAATTTTGAATTTTTCAAAGGTTTTTGACGCACTTGCAAGCAATACCGTCAGCACGGAATGGCTTACTCATCTTGAAAAAGAAGAAGCAATTTTTCCCTGGATGAACTACAGAATTTTCAGTCCTAAAAAGTAAACTGATTAAAAAATTTGCTAAACTCATCGCAAATTACTTCAAAGTTATCTGGTAAAAAAGCATTAAAAATGATTTTCTGCCAGATGTTAAGCACAGTTTTTATGACAAACTGTAGTTAAAATATGAATTTTTAAACTTAAATTTAAAAATAGAACTCCTCGTAGCCATCAAAAATCTGAAATCAAGAAAAATAAAAAAAACATTGAAAACTAAAAAAATCACCTCTAGAATAAAAGATAAGGAATTTTTAAATTTCCTAATGAATTTTTCATTAGGAAAATGGCTTAAAAGTTTGCGTCGCAGACTTTTTTTATTTGAGGTATAAAAAGCACCTCAAAAATTCCAGAAAATATATTTAAGGAGATCTCTAGAAATTTCACTTTTTAGAGATGATGAAAGCAAAAGCGATGTTTTTATTCATTTTTATATATCAACTTATATATCGACGAATTAAAACCCGCAGACATTTGGTAAAAAAGCAATAAATTTCTTTTACAAAATGTCCTTAAATATCTTTTACACTTTTTGCAGGAGATAAAAATGAAAGCAAAAGATTTGCCATGGAAATATCTTGACGAATTTAGAAACAAAGATTTTTATGGGGAATGGCCGACATTTCCAGAAATGCTTGAAATTCAAGTAAAACGCAATGGAAACCGCCCTTATTTTACAGTTTTTGACGGACCGAATGAAGAGAAAATTACGCTCACCTATGCTCAGGTTTTTGAAAAGGTAAAAGTTCTTGCAAACTGGTTTATTTCAGAGGGAATCAAAAAAGGAGATAAAATTCTTGTAAGCGGAAAAAACTCTCCGGAATGGGCACTGGTATTTTTATCAGCACTTTACGCTTCTGCAATCATAATTCCTGTAGATAACGGTCTGCATGAAAAGGAAGTGCATAATATAATAAAAATCTGCTCACCAAAAATCGCTATTGTTGACGATGAAAAAGCAGAGTTTATTTCAAAGGATTTTCCAGAAATTTTAATAAAATCGCTGAATCCTTCAGTTCCTGAAAATTACGTTTATAATTTAAAATCAGAAAAAAATTTCACTTTAAACGAAAAAGTTTCTGAAAACGATACTGCGGCAATTTTGTTTACTTCGGGAACAACAGGCGTTCCAAAAGGAGTTATGCTTTCCCACAAAAATTTGATTTGCGACGGATTTTTTGCCCAAACAAATTTTACAATCTACAATACTGATGTTTTTTACGCACTTTTGCCAATTCATCATGCTTATACAATGCAGGCGGCTTTTGTTTGTCCGCTTGAAGCTGGAGGCGAAATTGTATTTGGAAAAAGTATGGCGGTTTCTAAACTGATGAAGGAACTGCGCGAAGGAAAAATTACAGTTATGCTTGGAGTTCCGCTTTTGTATAATAAACTGCTTGCAGGAATCAACAAGGGAATCAGAAGTAAGGGCGTTTTTGTAGCGGGACTTATGGCTTTTTTAAGGGAAATTTCTTATTTGATTAAAAAACTGACTGGAAAAAATCCCGGTAAAAAAATATTCAAAACTGTTCTTACACAGGCAAATATTTACACGCTGCGAATTGCAATCAGTGGCGGCGGTCCTTTAACAAAGGGCGTTTTTAAGCAGTATCAGTCAATGGGTCTTGACTTTGTACAGGGCTACGGACTTACAGAAACGTCACCAATTTTAACTTTAAATCCTATGGAGCATTTTAAAATTCAAAGCGTAGGAAGAGATTTTTCGCCTTTTGAGGAAGTTAGAATACAGGACACAAAAACCGGCAAATACGGAATCGGCAAAAATTTTGTAGGAGAAATTGTTGTAAAGGGACCAATGGTAATGCAGGGCTACTATAAAATGCCTGAAGAAACTGCAGCAATGTACAATTCAGACGGATTCTTAAAAACTGGTGACTTAGGATGGATGGACAGCGAGCACTACGTTATGCTTTGCGGACGTGCAAAAAATCTGATCGTAACTTCGGGTGGAAAAAATGTTTATCCTGAAGAAGTTGAAGATTCTTTCCAGCTCTATAACGACATTCAGCAGATTACAGTTCAAGAATACAAGGAAGGAAAAAATTCCGAAATTCAAATTGAAGCTCTTATTTATCCTTCAGATGATTTGTATAAAGAATTAAAAATTGACCGTGAAACTGACTTTAACAACGCTGCAATTCAAAAAGAAGTGCAAAAAATTGTTAATAAAGTAAACTTTACACTTCCGCCTTATGCAAGAATTTCAAAAATCACTATTCTGCAAAAGGCACTCGAAATAACAACTTCGCTCAAGGTAAAGCGCAACTACAAAAAGTAAAATCTGCCATATAAGATTTGCTTTGTTAATTTAGAAAAATTTTGTCAGTAAACTGCGATGTGCGTAATGTTGCAGACGATTTTTTAACCGGCAGAATTTTTTGTAAAAACCGCGTTTTTTCTTAACTAAAACACGTGTTAAGAAAAAAAAATTTTTGTAAAAAAAAAGGACTTTTTAGGAAACCCCGCAAACTGCATGTTTCCTTAAAGTCCTTTTTTTAATATTTAAAATCTGTAATTATTCAGTCTTTTTGCAATTTTAAAATCAAAAGAGCAATGCACATAAGAATTGGAAAGGCAACTGCCGTAATCAAGCCTGCTTTTAAGTTATTTCCAAAAATTGATGATATAAATCCAACCTGTGTAGGTCCGCCGGCACAACCAATATCACCAGCAAGTGCAAGAAAGGCAAACAGTGCTGTTCCGCCGTTATGACATTTTTCCGAAGCCAGAGAAAAACTTGCAGGCCACATAGCACCTACACTAAATCCGCAAAGTCCGCAACCAACAAGAGATAAAACAGGTAAAGGCGAAAAAACCGCTATACAGTAACTTATAATACAAAGAAGACAGCTTAAAGAAAGATACTTGTAAATACTTATTTTAGAAGAAAGTTTTGAATGAAGAATGCGCGAAAATCCCATCAAAAGCGAAAAGCAGCAGGGACCTGCAATATCGCCGGCAGTCTTTGAAATTTTCAGTCCGCTTTCGGCAAAGGCACTTGCCCACTGACTCATTGCCTGCTCGCCTGCCCCAGAACAAATCATTAAAAGTATAAGAAGCCAGAATATTTTTGATGTAAAAAGTTCTTTCAAACTCATTTTTTCATCTTCTTCAACAAGACTTGCAATCGGAACAAAACAAAAATAAAGTGATGCCACAAGAGGAATTAGTCCCCAAAAAACAGCAATAAAGGGCCAGTTTTCAATTCCGAATATTTTAAATGCCAGAGTTGAAAGAAGAACAACGGCAACGCTTCCCCAGCAATAAAAAGAATGAAGCAAAGACATAGCCGCTTCTTTATTTTCTGACGGACATGCTTCAAGAATCGGAGAAACAAGAACTTCGTCCAAACCGCCGCCGATCGCATATAAAACAACGCTTATGCAGATTGCCACAAATTTATTTGTCATCAAAGCAGGTAAAACTGCAAGTGAAATAAAGCCTAAAAGTGAAATAATGTGTGCTGCCACAATACACTTTCTGTATCCGATTTTGTCAACAAATTTTGCTGAAGTAAAATCCACAAGAATCTGAATGCAGAAATTTATTGTAACAAGCAAAGAAAGTTCAGAAAGAGGAATATTAAAATTTCTGTTAAAAAACACAAATAGCAAAGGCAGAAAATTATTTACAACTGCCTGATTTATGTAGCCCAAATAACACGCAAAAACAGTGTGATTGTAATTATTGCGGATATTCATAATTTCTCCTAAAAAAACCTTCAAAGAAATATTTCAATATTTTTCTGAAAATTTAAGCACATCCGCAGCAAAATGAGGATGTGCAGTAAATGATAAAGTATGCAACGCAAACCCTTAAAGATAAAAGACTGACTTTTTTCGATATTCCTATAAAAAAAATTTAATGTCAAGTTTTTAAAATCAAGTTCTGCATGCCCAAGTTCCAGCTGAATTTTTTTTTGCAACAATAGATTAAATTTATAAATCATACTAAAATCTTTTCTGGCTAGTTTTGAAAGTCTGTAATAATAAAAAACAGGCTCTTTTACTTATAAAAAATTTATTCTGCGCCCAAAGTCTTATTTTTTACAACGGCGCTATTTCAGGAGAAAATCATGAAAAAACAAATTTTTACGCTGGCAATGGCCGGTCTTGCTATTGCAAGTTTTTCTTTTGCGAAACCAAAGGCAAAGACATTAAAAATCGGCGTTATTCAGCTTGTGGAGCATCCGGCACTTGACGCTTCTTACAAAGGCTTTGTTGACGGACTTGCAGAAGCCGGCTTTGTTGACGGAAAAAACATCAAAATCGAC
>CAVCIJ010000217.1:0-6787 GCA_963601995.1 bacterium
GGTCATGGCGGAAAAGATCCGGGTGCAAATCACGTTCACGTAATAAACGGAAAAAAAGTGAATGTTGTTGAAAAAGACATAAATTTAAAAGTTGGATTAAAACTTTATGATTATTTAAAAAAGTCAAATCCCGACAAGCAGATTCTCATGACGCGCAAAACTGACACTTTCATTTCTCTTCAGCAGCGTACGGAAATTGCAAATTCGGTAAAACTTAAGGAAAATGAGGCAATACTTTACGTTTCAATTCATGTGAATGCAAGCCTTGATGAAAAGGCTTTCGGATATGAAGTCTGGTATTTGTCGCCAGGCTACAGAAGGCAGGTTTTAAAGGCTGATGGAACTGAAGACAAGTCTCTTTTGCCGATTTTAAATAGCATGTTGGAGGAGGAATACACAACAGAATCAATTTTAATTGCAAAATTTATTATGGACGGTATTGCGGCACAAGTTGGAACGCAAAGTTCTTCACGCGGAATTAAAGCAGAAGAATGGTTTGTGGTTAGAAATGCCAATATGCCAAGTGTCCTCATTGAAACAGGATTCCTTACAAATCCAAAGGAAGGAGCCCTTCTCGCAGATGACAAGTACTTGCAGAAACTATCTTTCGGAATATATAATGGACTTGAATCGTTTATAACGCATTTTGAGCGTTCGAGAGGATTTACAGGCGTAAAGTAAAGAAATTTTTAATTTCAGTTTTAAGAAATTTATAGAATTTCAAAATTGCGGACGGAATTTTTACAAAGTCAGGATAAATAAAAATGAACGGAAAACAAAAAATTATTGCAGATATTTCAATAGGAGTGTTTTTAAGTTCACTGATTTTTTCTCTTGTTATGTATTGTGTAAGAAAACCGCAGTCACGTTATGTTTATTACTTTAACTCCTTTGATACCGAAAAAATTTGCTGCGAAACGCGACGCAGGCAGGGAAATTCTTCAAAAGAAAAGCCTGATGAAAAAATCAACTATTTTGTTAGTGATTTACTTCTTGGTCCGATGACAAACCGTTACAAGTACCTTTTTAATCCATCAGCAACGCTTGAATTTTGTTTTGTTGACGGCAAGGTTCTGAACGTGGGCTTAAGCAGTCAGGCACTGAAATTATCCCCTGAATATTCTTCTCTAAAAGAAGGTGTTCAGTTGCTTAGGTTTAATATTGTGAAAAATTTCACAAATATTGATAAAGTTAATGTATTTCTTGGTGGTGTAAGTATTTATGAAGATAAAGACAAGTCTTGAAATTTGACTTTTTTTGCCATTTTGTTTAATTTTTGTACTGAATTTTTTCGTTTTTTGACTATTCCAACAGGAAAATTCTGCATTCAGAAATTAAAATAAGTTGACAAAAATTTATTCTTAATAGATACTTAATACCACAAGGCTACATCATAGTGTTTTATTAAAAAGGAGCTTCGTATGAAGAAATCTTTAGTTTTCGTTGCTGCTGTTCTTTTAGCTGGTTCATTTGCATTTGCAAAAGAGTCGGTACTTATTGATTTTACTCAACTTGATGCTGATATAATTGCTGATGAAAATGGCAATCCAACACAAAACAGCAGAACTGTTATGGATTATTCTGTTGCTGCAGGTGCTACATTCACCGATGATCAGAGATCACTTATGAGAACTTCTTTGGCATTGCCAGAATGGGAAGTTCAACTTAACTCATCTTCTAAGACTTCAGAAGCTGTTGCATTGTCAAGAGTTCTTGCTGCTCCTGTAAAGGAATCAGCTGATGTTCCATTTGCCGGTTCTAATGTAATGGGTGTTCGTGTTCTTTTCCCTACATGGGCAAATAACTCAAATGCAAAAATCGTTCCTCCATTTGAAATTCAGGCTTACGAGCCACTTGCTGATGCTGATGAAAACGGCGAACGCCAGGCTCAGACTGATGAACAGAAAGGTAAGTATCTTTTTGAAGATGGATATGGTCTTGTAAAAAATGTTGGAACATTGAAAAAGATTTCTGTAACAACAATGGGAATGAATTTCCCTCATCAGCTTTATGTTCTTCTTAAGGATAATGACAATGTTGAGCGTCGCTATCTTATGGGAACTTTGTATTTTGATGGATGGAAAACATTGGAATGGTCAAATCCTGACTATATTACAGATGTAAGAACACGTGAAATTAGAGTTTATCCAATTTATCCACGTGGAACTCCATTTGTAAAATTTGCTGGTTTCCAGGTTGTAAGAGATGCAATGCATAATGGTGATAACTTCATCGGATATTTCAAGGATGTAAAGATTATTTATGACCTTGCAGTTCTTTCAAGTGATCGTGATATCGATGACGAAGATGTTTGGGGAATCATTACAAAGAAAGAACGTGATCGCCAGAATGGTGAAATGGCTCGCTTTGGTAACAAACAGGTTAACCGTTATCTCGAAAGAGAAAAGATGGCAACTGAAGAGGAATTTACAAGTTCTCTCAATGCTAATTCTGATTCGAATGCACAGGTTACAGATCAGGCAAAATAAAATAATTTGATTTTATTATTAGCCACTCGTTTTTAACGAGTGGCTTTTTTATTCAAAAAAAAATGCACTTGTTTTAGTATAGGTTTTTTATGGAAGAAAATGAGCTTACTCCAAATAGACACATAATTGAGGAAAATTATAAAAAATACCAGAATCTATTTAATTCTATACTTGAAAATATTGAGTCTAAACTTAAGTCTTGTATAAAACTTGTTTCAGCACCTACCTATAAGGCTCGAATAAAATCTTTTTCATCTTACTATAAAAAAATTCTTCGTAATAAACCAAAACTCGCAATTCACAGTAAAAAACTAATAACTCTTACTGATATGATTGGAATTAGAGTTATTTGTCCTTTTTTGGAAGATTTACAGACAGTTCAAAAGATAATTGAAAAGAATTTTGATGTTGTTGAAGTTGAAATAAAGGGCGCAGAACAGTCATTCAGAGAATTTGGATATGAGTCGGTTCATGTATTGGTAAAAATTCCAAAAAAATGTCTGCCTAAGGATAATTTTCTTGAAATTCCTGATGATTTAGTTTGCGAAATTCAAATAAGAACTATTTTGCAGGATGCATGGGCTGAAGTTGAGCATGAGCTTGTTTATAAATCTGAATTTAATCCGTTTGATAAGCCGTTGCGTAGAAAACTTGCTTCAATAAATGCAAGTCTTTGTCTTGCTGATATGATTTTTCAAGAAATCCGTGATTATCAAAATAGACTTCAGCAGGAACTTGGAACTAGACGAAATACCTTTTATGAAAAAGCGGATCAGTTGACTGAAAAAGACAGAACTTTGTTTCCTGCAGAAAAAGAAAATCAGAATTTATATGCTGCTTCATCTTCTGAAAACAGCGAGAGCATTGATGATCTTGTTCTAAAGGCCCTTCACGAGCATAATTCAGAAAATTTTGAAGAAGCAATCGAAATTTATACAAAAATCTTAAATCAAAAAGACAAAATTGGAAAAACTGTTGCTTCTGTGATTTTTAAGCATCGTGGAATGGCAAATTTTGCAAGCAATAATTATGAAGATGCTATAAAAGATTTTAATGAATGTATAAATTTGGATTCTAAAGCTTTTAAGGCCTATTATTATTTAGGAATTGTTTATTCTGTTTTGAATGAGCATGATAAAGCCATTGATTGCTATAATAAGTCGCTTGAACTGGATGCTTTTCAAAGTCACGTTTATTACAGGCGGGCACTTTCTCTATATTACATTGGTAACTATGAAAATTCAATGAAAGATATTGGAAATGCTGAAAATCTTGGACTTGCTGACGAAGATATTAAGAATTTGAAAGCAAATCTTCTAAAAAAATTCGGTATGAATTTTTAGTTGTTTTTAATGTTAGATTTTTTTCGTGTTGCCAACATATATTTCAATTGATTAGTCCATTCTTTTCTTTGTTTATAAGAAATCAGACTTTTTGGCATTTTTTTTTTGGAAAAGAGTCTTTGTTTCTGAAACAGAGTTTTGTACAACCGGCAATATATTTATTTCGCCATTTGTGAATATTACATAAAAAAGTGCACCTCAAAAATTGAACTTCTTTTATCCAACTTTTGGGGTGCACTTTACAGATTCTTTTGTGTTAGTCTTTAACTTTCTATCGTATACAAAATTAGAAAATCATAATTATGATTTTTGCTGCAAGTACAACAGAAACAAGAGCAAATGGATATGTTGCTGCATAGGCTGCAGAAACTTCATCTGTGCCAGCCGTTGAAATAAGAGTTCCAAGTGCTGGAGTAGATGTCATTCCGCCTGTAATAGAACCCAAATTGTTTAATATGCTCAACTTGAAAACATATTTTGCAAGAATAAATCCAACAATCATAGGAAGTGTTGTCATTATAGCACCGTATATGAAGTAAGTCCACTTAAATTCATCGATAAAGTTTACTCCACCTGGAACACCTGCTCCAATCAAGAAGAGAACAAGACCAAGTTCACGCATAAAATTTAATGTATCTTTGTTTATTCTGCAGTCAATTTTTCCGATATGAGCAAAATGTCCTACAATAAGTCCGCCAATAAGACATCCGCCAGAATTTCCTAGTGAAAAGTTGATTCCAGGAATTTTAATTGCTCCAATCAGACAGCCAAGTGCAACTGCAAATGTAAAGGCAAAAAATCCAAACGGTTCAATTTTGATAAGATTTCCTTTTGGTTCAGGAATTTTTATTGAATTTGCTGCCTGAAAGTTAGCAACCTCTTTAGGCATATCTATTTTAAGAATTTTTGGAACAAGTTGAACAAAAAGAACAACACCTAAAACTCCATAAGTATATGCAATTCCATAACCTGCTGTAACTTGAGCTTCAGCTGCTGCAGAAATTCCTGTTGCAACTTCCTTTCCTGCAGAAAATCCAGGTGTTGATGTGAGTCCTCCGGTTAAAAGTCCTACTGCCATAGATGGTGTGAGATTTTTATCAACAAGAATAAAAATAATTGCGGTTACAGCACCAATTGCAATAATTATCACTCCAAGAAGAATGTAAGCTAAAGTACTTTTATTGAAAGAACGGAAAAATTTTGGACCTGCAATAAGACCAACCGCAGTTACAAAGAGTGCAGTTCCAATGTTAGAAACTAGACCGAAATTTCCTTTAATTTTATCACTGAAAAGGAAAATCTTTTCTTCGCCAATATGAAATGACGGAAAAAAGTGGCAGAAAATGCCATAAATAAGAGCAACAAGCAGGACTCCCGCCGTTCCCAATTCGATACCCTTAATTTTAATTGCACCTACAAGGTATCCGATTGCACCGATAGCAAACACAATGAAGATAAATGACAGAGCAGAAGAAACCACTCCAGCTAAGTAAGCAGTCATTTTTTTTACCTCTTAAAAAAAATTTACATAATATTTTCTTATTATATATTCATAAGGTGGTTTTATCAATATGACGTATTGAATCAGCTAAAATCGTATTCAAATGAAATTCTAATATGACGAAAACTAATTCTAATTTTGTAATATGAAAGGCAAGTCAAATAATAGGTTCCAAAAATTTTCGTTTTTTCTGAATAATCTTTTTTAATAACAGTTTTTTTATTGTAAGTTAAAAAAGTTCCCTCAGCGAAGTTTTGTTCACTGAGGGAGCTTTTTTTTACAGCAAATTATTTACTTGCTCCAGGAATTGATTTTCCTTCAAATTCAGGATTTCCGTGGAAGTAGCGAGGAAGAAGTTTTGGAGAAACCGCATCGCCTGTGATTCCTGCATCATTTCTTTCTTTTTCAAATGCTTTTACGTGATCAAGGTTCATTTTACTTGTTTCAGCAAGTTTTATGTCCTTAAAAATTTTGCCTGCTTCAATTCCAGCTTCGCGTCCGAAAACAACTACGTCAAGAAGTGAATTACCCATCAATCGGTTTGTTCCGTGTACGCCACCAGAAGCTTCTCCTGCAACAAGAAGATTAGGTACATTTGAATGACAGGTTTTATTGATTTCAACGCCACCATTCTGATAATGGAGTGTAGGGTAAACAAGAATTGGTTCCTTACGAATATCAATTCCGTATTTGATGAACATATTGTACATTGCCGGAATTGACTTTAAAATCGTTCCTTCACCGTGAATTATCTCAATCATTGGAGTGTCAAGCCAAACTGCATCCTGAACTTCATTGTGAACTCCGCGTCCTTCTTTTACTTCGCGGATAATTCCAGAAGCGTTTACGTCGCGTGTTTCAAGAGGATGAATGTAAACTTCGCCATCTTTGTTAATCAGTTTTGCACCTAAAGAACGTACCTTTTCTGTGACAAGTTTTCCAAGAATCTGTGTTGGATAAGCAGCACCGGTCGGGTGATACTGAAGAGAATCTTGATACAAAAGTTTTGCTCCAGCTCTGTATGCAAGAACAAGTCCGTCAGCAGTTGCTCCATAGTGATTTGAAGTAGGAAAACCCTGATAGTGCATGCGTCCAGCACCACCAGTTGCAATAATTACAACCTTTGCTTTTGCAATATAAAGTTCGCCTGTTTCAATGTTCAAAAGAACTGCACCGCAGGCTTCTCCTTTTTCATTTTTGATGATTTCAATTGCCGCTGTAAAATCAACAACTGTAATTTTGTCTTTGCGGTTAAAAGTTTCATCACGGAGAGTTCTCATTATTTCAGCACCGGAATAATCTTTGCAGGCATGCATTCTCTTGCGGCTTGTTCCACCACCATGAGTTGTAATCATTGTTCCGTCGTCCATTTTATCGAATTCTACGCCTAAGTCATTGAGCCACTTTATTACAGAAGGTGCCTTGTTTACCAAAGTTGAAACTAATTCAGGCTT
>CAVCIJ010000218.1:0-2056 GCA_963601995.1 bacterium
CAATTATATTGATATGGTGCGCAGAATAGAAAAAGCAGGCGACTGTATCTTTGCACTTTCGCAGAATTTTTAAAAGTGCTGAATTTTTCATTTGCCGTAACAAAATTTTATGTATATTTTTGACTTTAAAGGTATTTAAACTAATAAAACAATTTTTAAGCCAGTTGAATCTTGAAAATTGTCTTTTGTGCAAAGTTGAAAAAACTGATAAAAAAAATCCCGGGCGGCAAATGGAAAAAAAGTGAAAACTGATGAATTTTTAACTGACAAACGTCTTGAAGACGACAATTTTGAAAGCGAAAGTCCTGAATCCTCAAGCCTTATGCTTATGAAGGACGTTGCAAATTTATCTGACAAAGCCGACATAAATAATTTTTATAAAATGGCGTTTGAATACCAGAAAATCATGATGATTTATGAAAGCGCCATAAAACAGCTTGAAACAAAACTTGAAATTCTTAACAAAGAAAATAAAGTCAACGGAAGAAGAAATCCTATCGAAACCATAAAATCACGCTTAAAATCGCCAGACAGCATTGCCGGCAAACTTGAAAAAAAGCACCTTCCTGTAACTTTTGACTCAATGATCGAAAACCTAAATGACATTGCCGGAATCCGGGTAATCTGCCCTTATATTTCAGACATTTACAAAGTCCGCGACATTCTTTTAAAACAGCCTGACATAAAACTCATAAAGCAAAATGATTACATAGAAAATCCAAAAGAATCCGGCTACAGAAGCCTGCATATAATTGTAGAAACTCCAGTTTATTTGTCGCAGTCTCAGCATAATGTTAAAGTTGAAATTCAGCTGCGCACAATTGCAATGGATTTTTGGGCGAGTCTTGAACATGAACTTCGTTACAAAACAAGCACTAAAATTCCAGACAGCGTACGCAGGGAACTTTATCGTGTTGCAGAAACAATCGCAATGACTGACAGGGAAATGGAAGAAATTGCAATCGAACTTCAATCTTTAGATTAAAAATCATTTCCAGGGACATCAGTAAAAAAACAAAAAAATACCTCTTTTTACATCGCTTTTGTTCAAAAAAACGGATAAATTTGCAGGAAAATTGATTTTTTCAGTTGTTATAAAAAACAAGT
Source organism: bacterium (assembly GCA_963601995.1). Lineage (GTDB taxonomy): Bacteria > Spirochaetota > Spirochaetia > Treponematales > Treponemataceae > Treponema_D. Next base: position 1,108 of record CAVCIJ010000218.1, read on the forward strand.
AATTTTATAATGAAAAGTCCGGGTCAAAAACAAAAATTATAAATACCGGAACCTAAAAAAATAAAAGGAGCAATAAAATGAAAAAATTCCTGCTTTCAACAATGATTTTTGCAGCACTTGCAATGTCGTTTGTTTCTTGTTCAAAAAAGAACGAAAAGGCACAGGCATCATCTGGCAAAATCCGCGTTGCAATGGTTACAGACTCAGGAGACATTACAGATCAGTCTTTTAACCAGACAACTTACACAACTGCAAAACTTTACTGCGAAGAAAATGGTCTTGATTTTACTTACTACAAGCCGGCCGGAGATTCTACAGCAGACAGAGTTGCTTCAATTGATGCAGCAGTTCAGGACAATTTCAATGTAATCGTTCTTCCTGGATATCTTTTTGCAGAACCAATTGTTGAAACTTCAGAAATTTACAAAGACGTTATTTTCATTGGACTTGATGTTAGTGAATTTGATTTAAAGTCATCTGCAGAATCAAAGCAGAAAAAAGACTATTCTCTTCCTTCAAACGTTTTCTGCGCAGTTTACGATGAAGAAATTCCTGGCTTTATGGCTGGCTATGCGGCTGTAAAAGAAGGCTACAGACATCTTGGATTCTTGGGCGGAATGGCAGTTCCAGCAGTTATTCGCTATGGATTTGGCTATGTTCAGGGAATCAATGCAGCAGCTGAAGAACTTGGAATCAGCGACAAGGTTACAGTTGAATACGTTTACGGCGGTCAGTTCTACGGAGATCAGCAGATTAAGGCAGCAATGGACGGCTGGTACAAAAATCGCGGAGTTGAAGTTGTATTTGCTTGCGGTGGCGGAATCTGGCAGTCAGCTGCAGACGCTGCTAAAGATGCAAACGGAAAAGTTATTGGCGTTGACACAGATCAGTCAGCACAAATCAATTCTTACAAAGATGATATGTGCGTAACTTCAGCAATGAAGGGACT
>CAVCIJ010000219.1:0-4837 GCA_963601995.1 bacterium
AGGCAAATACCGTTAGCCCTGCAAGGCGCGCCGAAGTAAAAATGTATGCTCCAAAGAACTAAAAATGCTTTGACAAATCGTGTGTTTTTTTTGTTTCAAGAAAAATTAAAAAGATGTAAGATGTTCGCGAGGATTTTTATGAGCGATTTGATTAAAATTCAAAACTGCAGCATTCAGGATAGAACTAAAACTTTTGTTAATTCGATTTCGTGGTCTATGAAAAACGGCGAAGCCTGGCTTTTTACGGGACCTAATTCTGGCGGAAAGGATTTTTTGATTAGGGCGATTTCGGGCGATCTTGATTTTGTGCCGAATTTTTGTGGCGGAAGGCAAACTGACGCTGTGGAAGAAAAGTTTGAATCAATGTATTTTTCTTGTTTTGGAAAAGATGTGGCTGTAGTTTCGCTTGAAAGTGCAGCTCGTTTGATTGAAGAAGAGCGCGAACGTGATGAAAGTGAATATATGAATAAGGCTGATCCTGGTCGCAGCGGGCGGCAGTATATTTGCGAGGTTCTTGGCGGTTCTTCTAAAAAAGGTGCGCCTCTTCCTGAAATTGCCGGGCGTCTTGAAACTTTTCCTCAGGTTAAGCTTTGCGGAGTGGAAAAAATTCTTGATCGCGGTCTTAGATTTATGTCGACTGGAGAAATCCGCAGAACTCTTTTGTGCAGGGCACTTTTGAGTGGTGCAAAATTGATTGTTTTAAGCGATCCTTTTGCCGGTCTTGATGCTGATTCAAGAAAAATTTTGCTTGAGTTTTTTACAAACATTGCAAACCGTCAGATTTCTGCTGAAAATTCAAATTTTGATATGCCGAGAATTATTTTGAGCATGGAACGTTTTTCTGAAATTCCTGAAAGCATAAATATGGTTCTTGAAATGAACGATAAAAAAATCAGCTTTTGTGGAAATCGTTCGGAATACGAAAAACTGCGGGAGCAAAGGCTTTTGCATAAATCTATGTGCCGTGAACAGGAAAAAAATGCCTTTCTTGCTGAACTTGAAAAAATCCGTGAAAACAGCAGGGCGCTTACTGAATGTATAAATAATGTTTCTTTGGACGAAAGTTTAATCAGTTTTGAAAATGTGAATGTGGAATTTGACGAGCATAAGGTTTTGGTGAATCTGAACTGGGAAATAAAGAAGGGAGTCCATTGGCTTATAAGAGGTCCGAACGGCAGCGGAAAAACTACGATTCTTGAGTTGATTACCGGCGACAATATGCAGGTTTTTAGAGAGAACATAAAGCTTTTTGGAAAGAGACGGGGAAGCGGAGAGTCAATCTGGGACATAAAAAAGCAGCTTGGAATCGTAAGTTACAGGCTTCACGTTGAATACAGAATGCTTGGCGGAACTAGTTTGCGTGATGTGATTGTGAGCGGATTTAGAGACAGCATAGGACTTTATGGAAAGGCAAGCGATTATGAAAGTTCTGTTGCAAATGCCTGGCTTAAACTTGCAGGATTTGCTGGTCGCGAAAATGAAAATTTTGCTTCTGTGAGTTATGGAGAACAACGAGCGGTTTTAATTTTGAGGGCGGCGGTAAAAAATCCGCGTGTTTTGATTCTTGATGAACCATGTCACGGACTTGATGAAGATTACAGGCAAAAGATTCTTGACTTGCTTGAAACCATTGCTCAAACAGGAACTACGACGCTTTTGCATGTAACGCACGATCCTCTGGAAGTTTTGCCTTGCGAACATCATATTCTTGAACTGCATCCTGGCGAAAATCCAATGTTCAGGATTCTTGAAAGATAGTAAATCTTTTTTTTAGATTTATTTTTTGTAACAGATTTTTATTAAAAGCGTCTTTCTTAAATTGAAATTTTTGACAGATGTCTGTACACAAAAAAAGCAATTTCGTATTTTCTGCATAATGCGGATTTTAGAAATTGCTTTTTTAGAAATTTGATTTTATTTTTTTAAGTTCTGGTTTTTATTTTTTAGATTTTGAAGATTTTTTTGCTGTCTTGTCTGCTTCGCTTGGAATGCAAATTACAACAGAATTATCTGTGTGAGAAAAAGGAGCCGGAATGTATTTGTCTGCATTCCAATCATTTTCCCAGCGTTTTCCGTCAAGCAAATAGCGGAACTGATATTCTTTTCCGGCTTCCAAAGTGAGTTTTACAGAAAAGTCGCCTTTTTTATTTACCTTTAAAGGTGTATCTGTGCTGCTCCAACTGTTAAAATCACCGGCAATTGCAACTTTTTCTGCTCCTTGAGCCGCTTCTTTTGAAACTGTGAATGTTACTTCAAAAACATTTTTTTCTGCATCATACTTTTTCTTTAACGCCATAATACCACTCCTTTTATAGTATCATATTGCTTGTAATTTTATGTTACTGCTTACAAATGTGCAAGCAATACAAATGAAAAGTTAAGAAAACTTTAGTGTATCCGCAATTTTTGCAATTTTTTTTAAGTCTATTTTTTTAGCTTTCTTAAGATTTTCTTAATGCATTATATCATTTATACTTTTTTATTACAAATGACAATTTTATTTTATTGTTGTTAACAAAAAAATCTCTGTGTAAACACGCGAAGTTTTTATTAAGAAAAAATCTGCTGCATTCTTCGCGCGCTTGTTACTGATAGAATTTTTGGTTGAGAAAAAATTTTTCTTGTAAGCGTGCAGTTTTTTTTGCTAACAAGCTGCACGTTTTTTATAAGAAATTTTGGCGGTTAAGGAAAAATTTTTATAGCTAAGACGCGTGTGCGTTTACTGATAAAATTTCTTGTTTACAGGAAATTTTTTTGTTAGCACGAAAATTTTTTTGTTAATAAGTCGCGTATTTTTTTACAGAAAATTTCGTCGGTTAAGAAAAAATCTTCGATATTACACGCGGCACTTACTGACGAAATTTTTTGTAAATTCAAGGTATCTCTAAAAAATCATTTTCCACGCTTTTTTAGAGGTAACTTTAAATCAAGTTCAAGGCGAGAATCAAATTTTTGACAGTTTTGCGGGCAACTTTAAAAATCAGTTTTTATGGTCGTTTAAAGTTGCCCTTAATCACGCAAAAATAAAATCGATTTAAAAATTATTTTTTTTCAGGAAAATGTTTTTTTAATTTGCTTTTGCAGCCAATAAAGGCTGGAATCAGGAATAAATCAGCAAGAATCCAGGCAAAAGGAGAAGCAAATCCTGCACTTACAAAGCCGAACTTTGGAACCATAAAAATTCCCATTAAACTGCGTGCAATCAATTCCATAACACCAGAAATAATTGCAAATCTGCTGAATCCCATTCCCTGGATCGTAAAGCGGAAAACGTTAACCGCAGCAAGCGTAATGTAAAAAGCTGCATTTTCAAGAAGAAAAAGTCTTGCATCTTTTATGATTGAACTGCTCGCTCCGCTCATAAAAAGTGTAATAAAAAAATCTCCTGCAAAAAAGAAAAGCGTGAATACTAAAATACAATAAATTCCTGCAATAATCATGCAGTCGCGAACTCCGGCTGAAAGTCTTGAAATTTTTCCAGCACCTGTATTTTGACCGCTGTAAGTAGCTGCTGTTGTTCCCAATGCGTCAAAAACTGTGCAGAAAAAAGCGCCTACTTTTCCAGCGGCAGTGCAGGCAGCAACAGCATCGCTTCCGAGCATATTTACTGAAGTTTGCAGAATAACGCTTCCGATTGCTGTAATTGAATACTGAAGTCCCATTGGAACGCCAACTCCGCAAAGCGTAAGGCAGCATTTTACGTCAAGAATGCGCTCTTCTTTACTTGTATGAATGATAGTGAATTTTTTTCTCATGTAAAAAAGACATGCAAGTCCTGAAATTCCCTGCGAAATAACTGTTGCAAGTGCAGCTCCTCCAACTCCCCACTTAAAACTGATTATAAAAAGTAAATCAAGTCCAATATTTAAAAAAGAAGAAAGCACAAGAAAGTAAACAGGAGTTTTGCTGTCGCCAAGTGCGCGGATAATTCCGGAAGTCATATTATATAAAAAGATTACAGGAATTCCTGCAAAAATAATTATGATGTATTGAACTGCTCTGTCTACAATATTTGGCGGAGTCTGCATTAAAAGAAGAAGCGGCCGGCAGAAAACAACCGTAAGAACTGTCATCAAAATTGAAAATGCTATGCAAAGATAAAGGGTATTTGAAATGTATTTGCGCATTTTAGAAAAGTCTTTTGCCCCAAACCTTTGCGCAACAGGAATTGCAAAGCCTGTGCAAAGTCCCATAACAAAGCCAATTATAAGAAAATTGACTGCACCTGTAGAACCAACAGCCGCAAGTGCATCTACGCCAAGACATTTTCCTACAATAATTGTGTCAGCAACATTGTAAAACTGCTGAAATAAGTAGCCTAAAAGAACCGGAATAGTAAAACTGATTATAAGCGAAAATGAGTTGCCTTCAGTTAAATCCTTTGTCATAAAAAATCCTTAAGGAAATTCTAGTGTTTAGAACTGACCTTAAAATCCGATTCTATCGCTGAAAAAAATATTTGTCATCAAGAAAAAATGCAGTTTTTTGTGTTTTCTTAATCTTTTTTTTTTGCTGAGGAAATTAAGATTTTTTATAAAAAGCACAGCCTTAAGTTCTTTTATTTTTGACTATATTTCGAACGGTATCAAAATCTGCACTATTGCAGTTTTTGTTTAAAGTTATTATATTTTTTTGACACAAATGCTTCTTTCCGCCGATTTATCCAAAATTGCAGAGCGGAGGTTCGCTTTTTTTTTTGCGAACAAATCTTGCTAAAAAGGAGATTCCATTATGGAAACTATCTTTAAAAAAAATCATTATTTATTTACTTCTGAATCTGTGAGTGAAGGACATCCAGATAAACTCTGTGACCAAATTTCCGATGCTGTTCTTGACC
>CAVCIJ010000220.1:0-3032 GCA_963601995.1 bacterium
GGAAATCAGATGGGAGTTCTTCTTGCTGACTATATTTTCCTTTCTAAAAAAGAATTCAACCGAATGCCAGAAAATCCATATTTGGTACGTTCAATTGTAACCGCTCCAATGGTTGACAAGGTTGCTGAATATTACGGTGTAAAACTTGAAGAATGTCTTACTGGATTTAAGTGGATTGCAAATGTTGCTCAAAAAATGGAAAGAGAAGGCTACGGTCATTACGCATTCGGTTACGAAGAAAGCTACGGATATTTAATCGAAACTGAAGTTCGTGACAAGGATGGGGTAAGTGCTGCAGCAATGTGCGCAGAAATGACTCTTTATTGGGCAAGCAAAGGAAAATCTCTTCTTGAGCGTCTGAATGATTTGTACAGAATGTTCGGTGTTTATGAAGAAGCGCAGATAAATCAGTATTTTCCGGGAATTCAAGGTCCTGGAATTATGAAGGGAATTATGTCAAAATTGCGCACCGAAGGACTTAAAACTTTGGGCGGAAAGAAAGTGTTAAAAATCAATGACATTCAGGAATCTGTTTCTTTTGATCCGTACAATCCATCTGAAAAAACTTCAGTAAATCTTCCAAAGAGCAACGTTCTCCAGTTCTTCCTTGAAGGCGGAACAAAGGTTTGCGCCCGTCCAAGTGGAACTGAACCAAAAATCAAATTCTACATCAATGCAACAGTTCCTGCAGAAAATGATTTGGAAAAGTCAAAAAAGGATGCTAATGATTTTGCTCAAAAAATCAAAACTGAACTTCAGGAATTTATTGACGCAAACAGCAAATAAGTTTATCTAAAAAACAATATGCCGGAAGCAGGATTTTTGTTTCCGGCATTTTTATTTTTAAAGAATTTTAAAATTCATCTAAGAAAAGTGCTGTCAAAAAAATAAGAATAATTGTGAATTTAGTTCTTTCGCACAGCATCTCTTTATTTACAGACTGCAAAATGAATTTGCAATAAATCATAAACCTGCATATTTTTTTGCCGTTAGAATAAAGTTTCTTTATTGAAGAAAGACCTAGCCCGTTATGGAAGCCCGAAGTTCTTGTGCTAAGAATTGGCACAAGAATGGAGCGACAGCGGAAGGCTGGAACAACGGCCGCAAGAAAAAAAATGTGCTCCAAATAAAAAAAATTAAGATTTTTATATCGAAAAAAAAGAATTTAAGCTGCTAAAAAAAACGTCCTGCTAAAAAAGTTTTGCTTTCAAAGTCTAGAATTTTTCAATTCTCAATGAAATAATTGTGGGCATGATTACAAAATCAGATTTAAAACTTTTTAAAAACTACAGACAGCTTGAATATCTTGGCCGCACCTACAAAACTTTTATCGCCTTTGACACGGAAACAAGCGGAACAAATTGCACTCAGGATAGAATCATTGAAATTGGGGCTTACAAAACGAGTCTTGACATAAATTCACCTTATTACAAAAATCCGCAGGTCTTTGACATTCTTATAAATCCGCAGATTCAAATTTCGCCTTTTATTGAAAATCTTACAAAAATCACGAATGAAATGCTAAAAAATGCAAGTTCCGAAAATGAAGCGATTAAAAAGTTTTTGGAATTTATTGGCAAAGATTCGCTTCTTATAGCACATAATGCGCCATTTGATCTTTATTTTCTAGATAACGAACTTGAAAGGCTGTATTTGCCGCCATTAAAAAATACAGTTGTAGACACGCTGCCACTAAGCCGCTGGGCATTTCCTGATTTTGCTGAAAAAAAAGAAAGAGGCGTTTACACACTTCAAAATCTTGCAAAAAAACTTGAAATTCAAGTTGAGGCTGCCCACAGAGCCTACGACGATGCAAAAGTCTGCATGGAAATATTCAAAAAAATTTACTTTAGCCGCGTGGAGCCTTTGCCGGGTCAATGGGAACTGACTTTTGAAACACCATAAGGCATATCTGAGAAGTGCCTTTTATACTGTCGGTGCCGGCGGTTCCAAGAACATCACCAAAAACAACATAGTCGCCTTTTTTTACCTTGATTAAGCCCAACCCTGAATAAACATAAATGTGTCCGGTTTTTGACTGAACAAAAATAACCTGCCCGTAACCGCGGTAATTTCCAACGTACATTACAGTTCCGGCGCGAATTGCAGTAACATTTTCATTTTTTTTAGCACTAAGCTGCACTCCGCTCACCTTGCCGTTCATATAAGTTACAACCGGATTTTTTACCGGCCAGGCAAGAGAAGAATCGCCTTTTTTTGCTGAATAGTTACGAGGGTCATTTGAAGGCAAATCAGGAAGCGAAGCATTTTTTGTATCCACTATTGTTACAGGAATTTTTAATTTATCGCCGGCTTTTAAAACATCATCGCTTGAAATATTATTCAGCTTTTTAAGTTCGTCCACTGAAATTCCGTTGATTTTTGCAATTCTGTAAAAAGTATCGCCTTTTTGAACAGTATAAGTGTCATATTTTCTTGCGGAAGAGGAATTTTTGTCTGAAGAAGACTTTTCGTTTTTTTCTGGCAAAGATGATTCTTTTTGCGGAATCTGAAGAACCTGACCAGTTTTTAACACGTCCGACTTACTAAGCGAATTTGCCGCACAAAGTTCATCGACTGTAATAGAATATTTTTTGCTGATTGAATAAAATGTCTCGCCTTTTGCAACTGTATGTTTTGTCTGCGAAAATGCAAAAGATGAGCAAAAAAGCACACAAAGCAAAATATTTATTTTTTTAAAAAAACAAAGCCTTTTCATACTTCTCTTATATCGGCATAAAAAGGCTTGAAATTTAATATTTTTTATTAAGAGGAATCTTAAAAATCATCTTTAATGAACTTTTATAGATATTCTGCAATCCTTAAGTCTGAAAATGAAAAGACTTAAAACTTTACTTAACAAAAATTTTATCGCTTAAGAAAAACTAAATCCAGTCAAAAACATCGCTCATTCCGTAGAGTTTTCCAGAGGCAAGTTTTCCTGAATCAAGAAGTTTTTTTAGATTTTCAAGTGCATGAACTGCTCCACTTGCAAAACCCTGCCGTGAACGTGCTGTGTGAGTAAGTTCGAT
>CAVCIJ010000221.1:0-2776 GCA_963601995.1 bacterium
ATATTTTACTGTTCCATAAGTTTTGCCGCATGCATTGCAGAAAGTTACAGCCGGAATGGTCTGCGTTTTTAAAACTGAATTTTTTAAGAGTTCAGATTTTTTTATAGCCCACTTCCAGCCGTCAAAAAGATAGTCTTCAAGAACGCCGCAAACTTCGCCTAATTCCAGAGTAACGCTGTTTATTTGCGTAAGCTTTTGTTCGCGGCCTAAATCTTCAAGTCTTTTTATTACATGAAAAACAATTCCAAGTTCGTGCATTTTTATTTATCTTTTGGTGCTTTGTGAAATTTGATTTTGATTTCACGCTTAAGCATATAAGGCAGAATGGCTTTCATTTTGTCTTCGCTCTTAATCATCTTAGAACAGCCAGGATTTTCTCTGTAAAGATGAATTGCATCAAACTGACACTTTGTGGTGCACACTCCGCAGCCAATACAATGATTTGTGTCAACTACAGAAGCTCCGCAGCTAAGGCAGCGTGCGGTTTCTTTTTTAATCTGCTCTTCAGTAAAGGTGATTTTGATTTCAGAAAAGTCTTTTGAAGATTCTTTTTTGCCCGGAACCTGACGCGCTGTGGTATCGTAGCCTTCAATAGGTGCAAGATTTGATTTATCAAGTTCAATGAATTCTCTTTTGTCACGACCTATTGTGAGTGTTGAATGAGGTTGAACATAGCGGTGCAGCGAAACAGCAGCTTTTTTACCGGCAGCAATTGCGTCAATTGCAAATTTCGGACCTGTGTAAACGTCACCGCCTACAAAAATATCACTTTGGGCAGTCTGATAAGTTACAGCGTCTGCTACAGGGAAATTTCCGTGCCAGAATTCCACTTTAGAACCTTCAATTAAGTTTCCCCAGTCAATGCTCTGACCGATTGAAAGGAATACATTATCGCACTCTACGGTCATTGTTTCGTTTTCGTCGTATTCAGGAGCAAAACGACCTTCTGCATTTTTTACTGAAGTACATTTTTTAAAAACAACTGCATAGGCTTTTCCGTCTTTTGTAAGGATTTCTTTTGGTCCCCATCCGCAGTTTATTTTAATGCCTTCTTCTTCGGCTTCTTCAATTTCTTCTACAGTGGCAGGCATTTCGCTGCGCTGTTCAAGACAGAACTGCATTATCTGGGAAGAACCGCAGCGGCCGGCAGTACGGCTTACGTCAATTGCAACGTTTCCGCCTCCTATAACTACAGTTTTTCCGCTTAGTTTATAATTGTGATTATCTGCAACGCTTTTTAAGAAATTTACAGCGCTTATAACGTTAGGAGAATCTTCTCCAGGAATATCTGCTTTTCTTGACCCCTGGCATCCGATTGCAATATAGAAGGCTTTGAATCCCTGAGTCCTTAATTCATCAAGGCTGATGTCTTTGCCCACTTCCACGCCGCATTTAATTTCAACGCCCATTGCCTTAAGAACGTCAATTTCGGCAGCAACTACATCTTTTTCAAGTTTGAATGACGGAATTCCGTAAACAAGCATTCCGCCCGGCATAGCATTTTTTTCGAAAACAACAGGTTTGTAGCCTTTTTCAGCCAGATAGAAAGCACAGGAAAGTCCTGCAGGACCTGCTCCGATTATGGCAATTTTTTCAGAAAATCCGCCGCGGTTAGAAGGAATTACCGGCTGAGGAATGTAGCGCACTGATGAATCTAAATCTTTTTGGGCAATAAATTTTTTTACTTCGTCAATTGAAACTGCCTCATCAATAGTGCCTCTAGTACATGCACTTTCGCAGCGTTTATTGCAGATTCTTCCGCATACTGCAGGGAACGGATTGTCTTTTTTGATGAGTGCAAGGGCTTCTGTGTAGCGGCCTTCGCTTGCCATTCTTAAGTATCCCTGAACGCTTACATGAGCCGGACAGGCAGTTTTACACGGTGCAGTTCCTGTGTCGTAGCAGTTGATTCTGTTTGTATCGCGGTAGTTGATATCCCATTTTTCAGAACCCCATTTTACTGCATCAGGCAGAACATGCTGAGGATATTTTACAGGACCATTTTTTGTGCAGAGTTTCTGACCAAGTTTTGCAGCCCCGGCAGGACAGGATTCTACGCATTTTCCGCACGCAACGCATTTTTCAGAAGTAACGCGGGCTACATATGCAGAACGTGAAAGATTTGGAGTGTTAAACAGAAGTGATGTTCTTAAGGCATAACAGACATTTACGTTACAGTTGCAGATTGCAAAAATTTTATTTTCACCGTCAATATTTGTAATCTGATGAACAAATCCGTTGTCTTCGGCGCGTTTAAGAATTTCCATGACTTTTTCACGGTCAACATAATGACCTCTCTTTGTTTCAACAAGATAATCAGCCATATCGCCAACACCAATGCACCAGTCTTCTGGATCATCGGCACAGCCTTCATCATAGGTGCGGCGGCTTAAACGGCAGGAACACGGAGAAGCAGCATATTTTCCGTCATATTTATCGAGCCAGTGTGAAATATGTTCTACGCTCACACTTTTATTTTCAGCTTCAATGGCCTTTTCAACAGGAATAACGTGCATACCGATTCCGGCTCCGCCCTGAGGAACCATTGCAGTAATTTTTTCAAGCGGTTCAAAAGCCATTCGTTCAAAAAAGCGGCCTACCTTTGGATGTTCTTCAAGCTGTTTCTGATTCATATTTGTAAATTCAGCAGAACCAGGTACAAACATCGGAAGAATGTACTGTTTTTCGTGTACAGGATTTTCCCAGTTATATTCAATAAGACCTGCCATAGCCATTTTAAAGAGAAGGTCTTCAAGATAAGCTGCATCTTTACCGG
>CAVCIJ010000222.1:0-2690 GCA_963601995.1 bacterium
GTATTTTACAGCAAAATGACCGGTAACGCAGGCAATCGAACCTTCTGGCAGAGCTTTTTCTAAAAAGGCACGGTTAAATGCTATAAGACTTGCGTTTGTGCTTCCATCGGTGATTGAAATTTTTAGAGTGCGCATTTTTCCAAAGCCGAACCAGGAATGCTTTGTTACTTTGCAAATTGAATGAATTTTTTGTGAACTCGAAAAATCTTTTAGTGGAATTATTTTGCTGCGGTCTTCATAATCTTTTGGATAGCGCGAAAGAAGATTCGCCGCAGTAAAAATTCCGATTTTTGCAAATAATTTTGCCTTTGCCGGTCCGATTCCCGGAAGATTTTCTACAGGGTTTTCAATTTGACTTAAAATCATAAATGAACTTTACACTTCCTTAGAAATTCAGAAAAAATCCGATTAGTAATGAAAATAAAAGTCCGCCTAAAATTAAAAGAAGTATTAGCGCAATAATTGAAATCAAAAGAGATTTTTTGTAATCAGGAACATGTCCGAAGCTGAAAAGATTTGCGAATTTATACACAACTGGCGAAATTGCCCTGTCAATATTGTTTATAAACGGATTTTGAGAATAAATGCTTTTTGTAGTGATTATGATTATCCAGCGTACAAGAAAAATTACCAGAAAAAAAACAATAAAAGTTGAAATCATTGACCATAAAACTTGAATCACAATGCTAAGAACTGTTCCGACTGTGAGTTTTGCTCCTCGTGAAAGTCCTTGAAAAATTGACGTGATTGCACCTAAGAGACAAAGTGACAGTGCCGGACTAAAATCAAATGCACCTAATCGAAGCCATTTTATGTTGCGAAAAAGGTTTAAATACGGATCGCAAATTCTTGAAAGAAACTGCGCAAATTTGCTGTAAGAAACCTGCGGAATCCATGTAATAAAAATTCTTATAAAGCAAAGAAGGCTGTAAATTGAAACGAGAATTTCAAGTGTGCGAAAAAATTGTGCCATAAAAACTCCGATTTTTTTAGGGAACTTCTAAATCTAAAAATTTTAGTTTTTAAAAATTCTCTTTAATAAAAGTGCCTGACAGCAAAATCAAAACATTTTTTCACAGATAAAATATTCTTATGCAAGCCATGCATCGCTTACTAAAGGAACGTCTTTTATTCGCTGCAAAAATGCCTTGTCTGCAGGAGCACTTAATTGTGTATTTGCTTTTACGATATACTGTTTGTCATTTATATCCAAATGCAAATATACTGAACAATTGCCACTTGCGCCAAATAAAAATTCTTTTAGCGGAAGAATTTCTCTTATGGAATTTATGTTTTTTTCTAACTGAATGTGAATTTGCGTGATTGCCCGCTGCTGTAAAACATTCGGATCTTCGAGACTGTCCACTATAAAACTTGGAATTTCTCTACTTGTATCAACCTTGCCCTTAAAAGCGAAAACTTCTTCATTTTGAAGTTTGTCTTTTAAACTTTCCCAAGTCTTTGGAAAAAATGTCAGATTGATTTCTCCTTTGAAGTCAGCAAGTTTTGCAAATGCCATTTGCTCTCCTTTTTTTGTCATTGTTTGCGTCAGGCCTTGAAGAAGTCCAAGAGCAATGTAAGAAGGTCCTGAATTTTTTACTACCCACGGTTTTGCTCCGCTTGCAAGAAGAGCATCTTTTTCGGCATTCGTTTCTTTTGCACAGCGTTCAATAGTTTCGCTGCTGCAAGTTACAACTGTTTCAATTGCTTTGCGCCAGTCATCAAGAGGATGTCCCGAAACAAAACAACCAATCAGTTCTTTTTCCATATTAAGTTTTTCCATTTTTGGAAGATCAGGAACGATTTCGTACTTGTAGTCCATTACATCTTTGATTCCTGCTTCTTCAAAAAGACTTCCCTGTCCATTTTCGGTACCTTCATGCTTTTTTTCTTCATACGAAATTGCTTTCTCGTAATTTAAAATGAGTGTAGAACGATTTTTATCTAATTTATCAAATGCACCGGTTTTTATAAGAACTTCAATCGCTTTTGTGTTAAGGCATTTTTTTGTTTTTGCAGGATCAGGATTTCCGTTTTCGTCAGTTACACTCTCGGTTAGAAAAAGACATCGTGACAAAAAGTCATCAAAGTTTTTAAAGGGACCGTTCGCTTCCCTTTCTTTTACAATCGCTGCTGCTGCTCCCCAGCCCATTCCTTTAATTCCGCAGAAACCAAAGACAATGTGTCCGTCAACAACATCAAAAATTGAATCAGAGAGGTTTATGTCTGGTGCGTCAACTGGAATTCCCATTTTTCGCGCTTCTTCAATGTAGATAGGAAGCTTGTCTGTTGAAGTTATTTCATTTGTAAGATTTGCTGCCATAAATTCAGCAGGCCAGTTTGCCTTAAGGTAGCCGGTTCTGTAAGCTAAAACTGAATAAGCTGCTGCGTGAGATTTATTGAAACCGTAGCCTGCAAAAGGAATCATAATATCGAAAATTTCATCAGCGTGTTCTTTTGTAAAGCCCTGTTTTATGGCGCCGTCTTCAAATTCAACTTTTTTACTCATCATTACTTCAGGTTTCTTTTTTCCCATTGCACGACGAAGCATATCAGCAGCACCAAGAGAAAATCCTGCAATTTTTTGTGAAACCTGCATAATCTGTTCCTGGTAAACCATAACGCCGTAAGTTTCTTTGAGAATTGGTTCAAGGCAAGGATCTGGATAGTGAATTGTTTCGGGCTTCCAT
>CAVCIJ010000223.1:0-7898 GCA_963601995.1 bacterium
AAAATTCGTCTTCTGAATATTCCGCTTATGCGCTTGTTAACCGGCTTGGAATTCTTACATTTTGCGCTGACAAAATTGAACTTTTTACTGATTCTTCAATTTTTGCAGATGATACAGCTGGTTCTTTGGTTTTTAGTGAAGGAATTCCTGTTTTTTATTTGTACAGAAGTACTTTTTTTAACGAAAAAATTTATGATGAATCAAAGATGATTCAAAACTCACGCTCTTTTTTAGTTGAATTTGATCCGTCTTCCAAAATTTTTTATCCGCTGCTTACGTACGCAAATCTTGGTTTAAGCAGTACTGATCAGATTACAAACTTTTTTTGGAACGGAAAAACGTGGACTTGCTCGGCAAAAAAGCAAAGTGAAAATGGAACTGAGTTTAAATATTTTCAATGGAATCCGCCACTTGCACTCACTGATTTAAATCCGGTGCTTGGCTCAAATTTTTTTGAATTTTCGTATATTAGCGAGGATGATTTTAAAAAAATAAATTTGCCGCAGAGTTTTGATGACGCACCTTTTGAATTGAAGGAAATTTTGTCATTTATTCCATCGAAAGTTACTTTTTGCATTTCGTGGCGAAATCAAAGCGGTGCAAGTGAGGTAAGTTATTTTCATCAGGGAAATTCAGATATTCCACTGAATGCTTTTGGCACGGTTGCGCCACTTAGTGAACTTAGTGCTGTAGTTTTTTCTGATGGAACAACGTACATAAAAAAAACGGATGCTGAAATTAAGGCGTTCAGATTGCCAAAACTTCCAGCCGGATTTTCTTACGGAGAATTTCTTGTAAGCGAAAATTTTCTTTATGCTGCCTGGGAAGAAAGCGAATTTTATAAAAGTGGCCGAAGCGGATTTATTTGTTTAGACTTAAGCGACTTTTTATAATTAGCACGTTACTGATGAATTTTTTATTAGAAAGAAAATATTTCTTATTTGACTTTTGCCGGAATTTCTTTTGATTGCATCAAATCATATTAGGAAGCTTCAGTGTTTTGTGTTTTATGTAAAGATATTTGAGCGGGTGAATGTCGAGGGCATTTGTATTCCAGCCGCCAATTAAGTTTGTGTCTATAATGTGCAGTGAAATTGAGTGTGCAAGTGGAATTATCATTCCGTCATCTAAAAGAGTTTGCTCGGCTTTTCCTAAAAGATTGTAGCGTTCTGTGTCGGAAATTTCTCGGGAACTTTCAATCATATATTCGTCAAATTGTATATTTTTGTAGTTTGCAACATTAAGCGACGAATCACTTCTAAAAAGTTCAAGAAATGCCATAGGATCAGCAAAGTCGCCAAGCCAGGAGTAAACAAAAAGATCGGCGTTCCAGGTTGAAATTGAAGAATTATAAAGTTCACTGCTGTTTGTTTGAATAAGCAAATCGACTCCAAGCGGTTCCCAGGCTTTTTTTAGAATTTGTGCCCATTCTTTTTGATATTCAGAGTCGTTACAGGCAAAAACCAAAGTGAGCCTTTCATCTTCTGGAATTCCATATTTTCTTCTAGCGTCTTCCATAGACTCTTCTGCATAATCAGGATCGCAGTCATCAATCCCAATCACAGAATTGTAGCCCGAAAGCGGATAAACCAGCGTTTTTGCAGGAACTGAATATTTTGCCCTTAATTCATTGTACGGAATAGCAGATAAAAGAGCATTTCTAAATTCAGATTTGTCCCACGGACTGTTGTTTATTTTGAAGAAAAAATAAGTTGTTCCAAAGGCTGTGCTCACTTTTAATGAGTCTTTGCTGATTATTTTTTGAATTTCAGCATTGCCTGTAATCCAATCAGCTTTTCCTGTGTTGAACATATAAGAATTTTCTTCCGTATCGTCGCTTTGTATAAAAGTTATTCCCGGAATTAAAACATTGCTTGCGTCCCAGTAATTGAAATTTTTTTTCATCACCAAAATGTTATTTTTGTAAGATTCAAGATAAAATGCACCTGAATAAACATTCATCTTGTTACTTACGGCAGTAAATGCCTGATGACACAAAAGTTTTGGAAGGTAAGATGCTGCTTCATTAAGCCTGATGTAAAGCGTAAAAGAATCTTTTACTTCAATTTTTACATTTTGAGCGCTTCCTTTTCCAGTTCTAAAATCTTTTGCTCCAGAAATAAAATCAAGCATTGATGCAAAAGGAGCATTTTTTGTGGAAAGAAGGGCAATCCAGGAGTCTTTTATGCTTTGTGCTGTAATCTGGCTGCCGTCGCTAAAAAAAGCGTCATCTCTGAGCGTAAAAGTCCAGCGTTTTTTGTCGCGGGAAACTTTATATGATTTGCAGAGTGCAGGAATTGGAGACAAAGTTTGCGGATCGTAAGAAAAAAGTCCTTCGTAAAGTCCTGTTAAAACCTGTGCTTCTGATGAATAAGAAGCTGTATGCGGATTTAAATCATAGTGATGAAGGGAGTCAACAATCACAACATTTCGTTGTTCCTGCAGAAAAGGACCGTTTTTTTCATCTGTATAAAAATCATAGGAAAATGCAAAAAAAAATTCCAAAAAAGACAAAATTGAAAAAGATAAAATTTTTTTTAGGTTCATAATTTTATTCCTGGCAAAGAGTAAATTTTAATCATCAGTTTAAAAACTTGCACAAAAATATTTGCAGCAAAACAAGATATGCTATTCAGTAATTCCAAGTTTTTTCATTTGTTCCTGCTCTTCGATGTATGCAAGATATTCTGCACGAAGCTGGCGCACTTTTACAAGAATATTTTTTACTGTTGTAAGTTCCATTAAAAGTCCGTGAAGTCTGCTTCTGTCTTCTGCAAGAACGTGCTGCTTAAAATACGAGTCGAACGCAGTGAACTGTGCAAAAAGATGATTATTTTCTGTAATCTGGCGGTTTAAAAAGTCTAAAATTACAGTTTCTTCCTGGCTGAAAATTCTTTGGTAACCTGGACTGTTTTTTTCACTGAACGAGGCGTAATATTTTATTCTTTTACTCAAAGACGATATAAACTGGTTGAACTGGATTTTTTCACGTTTTTTATTGTCAGTTTTTTTGTCTTGAATGATGATTTCGTATTCAACTTCAGGTTCGGAAATTCCAAATATTTTTCTAAAAAATCTTGCAATCCTGCGTCCGAAAGAATTTTTTTCGTCCTGAAGAATTTTGTGATTTAAAGAAATTCTGTCCATAATCATTAAATACTGATCATTTAAAGTTCCCATTACGCGCACAACTTCCATAAGCATTTCTTTTGTGTTAATTTTGATTTCTTTTTTTTCTGACTTTTCAGTTTCAACTTTCATTTTTTTGAGAAGTTTTTCCCTGCGTTCAGGAGCGTCAGATGCAAGTTCTTCGCCAATAAGTTCATTTACAATTTCTGCTGAAAAACTGCGGTTTGGAATCATTTTAAAATTCTTTTTGATTTCAGTAAAAAGTGCATTTCCGGAGGCGTAAGCTTTTTCTTTATTAAATTCTGAATTTGAAAGAATGTATTTTCGTATGTCGGCTTTGTAGCGTTCTTTTTGAAAGTCTGCAAGAGAACGCAGAATATCGTTTATTTGTTTGAGTGCATTTTCTGACTTTACAGTGCTGTCTTGAATAAGGCTAAGTGTGAGTTGAGGTGCACCTTTTCTTAAAGAGTCGAGTGAATTTAAAAGTGCTTTTGAATTTGGTTTGCTTGCGTTTGAACTTGTGCTTGTCCAGCCGAAACAGGAATTAAATTCAATAAGTTTGCGGATTTTTTCTTGAGAAAGCTGTTCTGCGGTAAAGCGCATATAGTTACAGATAAAGTCAAGCGTGCTTTCGTAATCACTTAGCCGCGTGCCAAAAACAAGGCTTTTTTCATTTTCTGTAAAATCTGAAGATTCTGGACACTCTACGTCTGTAATTTTTTTATCATTTTTGTAAGGATCTGGCGTAACTATGGAACGCTTTGTCATTGCATCAAACAAATTTCTTACGCAGGTTAAGTGAAATCTGTAAGCGTCCTGGGCTTTTGGCAGTTGAACTGTATTGAACCAATTTTCTTTTTCTTCAACAGCTTTAATAATTTCTCCATTATAATTCTGACTTTCAGTCATTATATTTCCTCATGCGTTTTTTTATATAAGGGCATTTTAATTTGTTTATATAACACTAATTAAAACGTCGCGTTTTTTTTGTCTCTAAAAATTGCAATCTTTGGAGCATAGGCAGAAAAATGCTGATTAAGTTTTGTAAAAAAATAATCAGTTTTCTGTTAAATCTTCTAATTTTTTAAATTATAACGATTTGCAAATTTTAAAGTTCATTTACAGCAATTTAAAAATTTGTATGATTTTTAAAATTGTTTTAATTATACCCTTAATTTATCGGCTAAATAAAGAAGAAAAATAGTTTTTTTCAATTCAATAGGGCGTAATTTTATGGTTTTGATTTATAAAAAATTTTGCGTGCTGGCAAAGTGTATCACCAGGAATTGCGTAGTTGGTCGTTTGTCTTAAAATATCTGTGCTATTGATTAGATAATGAAAAAATAATAATTTAGAGTGATATTTTGAGAAGAAAATTCATTTTGAATCTTCTTCTTATTTTTATTTACAGGTGAAAAAAAATGGTAGACGAAAAATTACAAACAATCAGACACTCTTGTGCGCACGTTATGGCTGAAGCTGTTTTGCATCTTTTTCCGGGAACAAAAATTGCGATTGGTCCGGCTATTGAAAACGGCTTTTATTATGATTTTGATTTTTCTACCACAACTGCCGGAACAAAACCATCTGAAGCGGATTTTCCTGCGATTGAAAAGGAAATGCGTAAAATTCTTGCGGGAAACCACGATTTTGTTTGCAAGGAAATTTCTAGAGAAGAAGCACTAAAACTTTTTGCAGAACAGCCTTATAAAGTTGAGCTGATTAACGATTTGCCAGCAGATCAAAAAATCACTACTTACGAGCAGGATGGATTTTTAGATTTGTGTCGCGGACCTCATGTTGCAAATACAAAGGAAATAAATCAGCAGTCATTTAAATTGATGAAAACTGCCGGTGCTTATTGGCGTGGAGACAGCAACAGGGCAATGCTTACCCGTATTTACGCAGTTTGCTTTTACAAACCTAATGATTTAAAAGATTATCTTGCAATGCTTGAGGAAGCAGACAAGCGCGACCACAGAAAACTTGGAGTTCAGCTTGATTTGTTCCACCTTGATCCAGAAGACCCTGGTCAGATTTTCTGGCACCCAAACGGATGGAAAATGTATCTTATTTTGCAGGATTATATGCGTCAGAAAGAAATTGCTGACGGTTACGAGGAAGTCAATACTCCTGCAATTATGCCGCGTACTCTTTGGGAACGTTCAGGGCATTGGGGACATTATCAGCGTAATATGTTCATTACAGAAAGCGAAAAGCGTCTTTTTGCAATAAAGCCGATGAACTGTCCTGGAGCACTTGAGATTTTTAAATCAAAGACTCGTTCATATAAAGATTTGCCTATGCGTCTTGCTGAATTTGGACATGATGTGCGCAACGAACCAAGCGGAACTTTGCATGGAATTATGAGAGTTCGCGGATTTGTTCAAGACGATGCACATATTCTTTGCACAGAAGAGCAGATTGAAAGCGAAGTTGAAAAATTCTGCCGGCTTTTGATTGGTGTTTACAAAGACTTTGGCTTTGATAAGGGACTTCTTGTAAAACTTTCTACAATGCCAGAGGATCACGTTGGAGATGTTTCAACTTGGGAACACGCAGAAAAAGCTCTTGCAAATGCCTGTGTTGCTGCTGGAATGGAATATGAAATTCAGCCTGGAGAAGGTGCTTTTTACGGGCCAAAACTTGAGTTTACATTGCTTGATGCTCTTGGAAGACAGTGGCAGTGCGGAACAATTCAGCTTGATTATCAGCTTCCTAGTGCAGAGCGTCTTAATGCAGAATATATTGGTGCTGATAATCAAAAGCATCATCCGGTTATGCTTCATAGGGCGGTTTTAGGTTCGATTGAAAGATTTTTAGGAATTTTAATAGAAAACTATGCGGGTGCAATGCCAGCCTGGCTTCACTTCGAGCAGGCGGCAGTTGTTCCCGTTTCTCCTGATTTTAATGATTATGCTCAAAAAGTTTCTTCAGAATTGGCTTCATCTGGAATTCGTGTTAAAGCTTATACCGGCGACGACAATATGAAAAGCAAAATCAAGATGATTTCAAGTGAACACAAAACTCCTTACATTCTTGTAGTTGGCGCAAAGGAACAGGAAGAAAATTCTGTAACAGTCAGATTCAGATTTTCTTCAAAAATTCCGCAGCAAACAATGAAACTTGAAGAATTTAAAGACTACGCTTTGGATAAAATCAATTCGCACTTTAACGGAATCTAAAAGATTATTCGCTTGATTTAGTTTTTTTTTTGCATTTTTGTAGAATATTTTGTTAGTAACAGATATCCTTAACCGTTAGAATTTTTTGGTTATAAAAATTCTGGCGGTTAAGGAAGAGTCTGCAGCATAACACGCCGTGCTGTTAACAAATAAAATTCTTGTTTGCAGAAGGTCTTTTGTTAAAATATGCTGCGTTGTTTACTAATAAAATTTTTTATAAATAAAAAAGGGTAGGGTATTCTTACTTAGTTGGAAAATGCAAAGTGAAAAATATATTTAAATTTTTATTTCGCTTTTTAATAATATCTCTGTCTGTAATTTTTTTATCTTGTTCTATAAAATTCTGTAGATTATTATCCGCAAAAATATGAAGACACTGAATGGAAAGAAATATCAGTTGAAGAAGTTTTAACACTGTGGAATTCGTATGATTTTTCCGCAAAACGATCAAAAAAAGTTAAAATTTATATGCGTTATCCTGGCAACGTAATCAGAATGAAAGAATCCTTTGTTCAATATAACGATGAAATTGAAGACTATAAATCTTATTATGCGATGATTTTAATGCAAAGCGTTCAATTAACAGAAAATATAAAGTCTTATGCAGAAGATTCTCAAGCAAAATATTTTCACTCTGTTGATGATGAATCTGTAATCAAAATAAAAAGCTCTTCAAGTTACTGGAATTATTGCATTTATAAAAATGGCTGGGCTGAACTTTACAAAAAAGAAAGTCTTTCAACATTTGATTTTGAAGAATATATTTTTGAATATTAGGACGTTTTATGAAAAAGATATTTCCTTCAATTTTTTTACTTTTTTTTATGCTTACAGTATTTAACTCCTGCGAATACAATGCGGCAATTTATACAGAAGCAAAAAATAAACTTTCGCAAATAAAGACTGTAGATTCAATGCCGGATTTTGATTCTTCATATACCTGGATTGAAACTGATAAAGAAACTGCTGTTGACTTATGGGAAAAATCACTCACGTCTAAAATCCACGAAGGATATGCAAATATTTATGTTGCAGAAAATACTTCAGATGGCTCTTCCTCGGAAATAAAATTTTCATCTTACGCTTTTATTGACCGTTACGAAAATACCTGTTATGACGTTTTGCATGAATATATTTATGTTGTAAGTTACTATCAAAATTATTCTCTTCCACTCAATTCAAAAAATCCCTCCGTTGTTTCAGATTCAGGAAAAATCTTTTATGCAGAAGAAAATTCATCTATATTTAAAATAGAAGATTCTGATGAAATTTCCATTTATAAAAACGGCTATCTTATTCAATTTAAAAATTCCCAATATTATTCATTCATTGTGGAATACCAGGATTAAAAGAACTAAGTGAATTAAAAATCTGCTTTTCAATTTTTATTTAGAGATGGAACGAACGACACGGAAACCTCTGCGGTAGCCGTCTCTGAGGGAATCTGGATCTTGCTTACTCCGGCAGGTAACAGAACAGTCGCAAGCGTTGTCACACCAGGAGCCCCCGCGGCAAACGCGGTAAAGACCATCTGCAGGACCAACCGGGTTAGTTACAGTCTCACTGCTTATATTGTCATCATAC
>CAVCIJ010000224.1:0-3001 GCA_963601995.1 bacterium
GTTCTTCAGTCTTTAGGACTTTTTGTAAAAATCTTTGAAGATTCGCAGGAACTTATTTTTGCAATTAAAGAAAATCTTATTTCTATTCTTTTAATTTTTCCACAAACTGAAAACAGCGAGTCTTTTTCAGTAACAAATCACATTCGAAAGAAATTTTCATTTTTTGAATTTCCGATTCTTGCAATTACAAAAAAAGAAAATTCTAATCTTGCTGAAAAATGTTTTTTATGTAACATAAATGAATTTCTTGTTTTTCCATTTGATGTTTCTTTACTTGCCTTAAAAATAAAAAATTTGCTGAATTGCAAAAAACTTTACGAAGAAAAAGAAGCTGCTCTAAAATCAGAAAAAGAAAAATCTGCATTTCTTTACTTTGTAACCCACAATGTAAACACGCCTCTTACACTTCTGCTGAATGAAATTCAAAATCTTGAAAGCGTAAAGCAAAATTTTAGCGAAAAAAGTTTAAAAATAATTCAGGAAAGTGCATCAGAAATAAATTCTATCATTCAAAACGTGCTTGATTCCTATAAAATTTCTGACGGTCGTTTTTTACTAAACCCTCAAATTTTTAATCTTGAAGAATTTTTGAAAATTGAAAACAAAATAATTTCTAAAAAAGCGGAATTGAAAAATCAACATTTTAGTTTTGAATCAAGCGTAAAAGATTCAAATATTTTTCTAGATCAAAACAGCATAAAAGGTATTTACATGAATCTTGTAGATAATGCAGTAAAATACACACAAATCGGTGGCAACATAAAAGTGCTTCTTTTTTCTAATGCAGAAAATATTTTTCTTTCAGTTTGCGACAACGGACAGGGAATTCCTGTAGAAAATCGTTTCCGAATGTTTGAAAAATTTTCTTCGTTAGGTGCAAAACCAACTGCCGGAGAAAAATCACTGGGACTTGGACTTTACGTTGTAAACTGCCTTTGTAAAATGAATGATTTGACCATCGACTACAAAGAAAATTCCGCCGAAAAAAAAGGCAGTATTTTTACAATTGGATTTAAAAAACTTGGAGCACAGCCTTATGGAAGAAAATGAACGGATTTTAATAGTTGAAGATTCTGAAAGTCTAAACGATTTTATGGCTAAAAATCTGCGTTCACTTTCTTACGAAGTTGAACAAAGTCTTAGCAAAAATGATGCACTAAAAAAACTTTCAAAAAATATTTTTGATCTTGTAATTTTAGATTTGAATTTAGGCGACGAAGACAGTAATGAAAGTGGAATGAAAATTCTTCATAAAATTCGACAGCAAGACAAATTTGTTCCTGTAATAATAGTTTCGTCAATTCAGGACGGAAACACAAAAATCAAGGGATTTAAAGAAGGCTGCGACGATTACATTACAAAGCCGTTTTTTATAGAAGAGTTGATTTTGCGAGTAAAAAGAATTCTTTTACGTTCTTCGATGATTGATTTTGAAAAGAAACCGATTAGCGAAAATTTATCCAGTGGAATTTTTGAAATTGACTTAAAAAATCAAAAAGCGTTAAAAAAAGGAAAAGAACTAAAACTGAGGAAAAAAGAATTTGAACTTTTAAAATTCTTTGTAAAAAATTCGAATCAGGTTCTATCATTTCAGCAGATTTATCAGAATGTTTGGGACGATTGGATTTCTAATGAAAAAACAATTGAGCAGAACATTTACGTAAATATACGTTCTTTAAGAAAGCAAATTGAAGACGATATAAAAAATCCCAAGTACATTGTCAGCGTTTCAAAAAGTGGTTATATTTTTGCTCCAAATGGCTGTTGAAAAATCAAATCCGTATGTTACCATTTCAAAACTGCTTTTTAAAACAATAAATCAAGACGATTTTTTGCAAATTCCCGTTTCTTTTCGTTTATGCAGCTAAAAGCATTTTCCATATCGTGTTCACCACTGATTTTTGAAAAGCCCAAAGAAATTGAAGGCGAGTTTTCACTTTCGAGGCTGTTTTTTATAAAAGCAGTGTAGAATTTTTTAGCAAGAGAATCAAAATCTAAATCAGTATTTTTTACAAGAACCAGAAATTCATTATCCTGCGTTCTGTAACAATTTCCATATTTTTTTAAAAACGAATAAAACATTTTTGAAAAAAGAAGAACTATTTTGTCAGTTTCTTTTCGACCGTAATTTTTTCTGATTTTTTCAAAGTTATCAATTTCAGCTGCAAAAAGAACGGCTTCTTTCTTTAAACTTTTTACAGATTTTTCAAAACTGCTGCGGTTAAAAAGGAAGGTTTTTGAATCAAGCATCTGGTAAAGCGTTGTGTGAAAGGTAAAATAAATTGTAATCGAAATAATTACGCCAATCCATGTAACCTGAATATCGAATCGTAACATCTGAATTATTGCTATACAAAGAACAAAAATAAAATTCAAGATGATTAAAAGTCCGTTATTTTTCCAAAATCGTATTGAAAACCTTATATTTTTTACAAGAAAATACAAAAGACTTAAAAAATAAAGTGCAATATAAACAGGAAATCCGCTGGCTCTTGAATAAGAATTTTCTTTGTTCACATAAAAAACACTGTTTCCATTTCCAATAGCAAGTGCAAAAAGCATCCATGCAGAATAAATGATCCAAAGAATTGAAAAAGGACTTATAATTTTCTGCTTTTTTGGAAAACTTGGAAGAAGTGTATTTCCGAGCGTAAAATAAACTAAAGGCGTTAAAGAAAATCCCAGAAAATTCGACGCAATATGAAAAAATCTGTATTTTAAAGGTGAACCGTCTAAAACGATTGTAAGAACTTCCATTATGCAGATTATAAAAATCAAACCTGTTGTAATAAAAAAATTACTTTTCTGTTCAGTGGTGATTATGGAATTTGTTTTTATCAGAATAAAAAGCATAATAAGAGAAAACAAATTTATAAAAGTTATGGCGGCAAAATAATCAGTCATAGATTTTTATAATAATGACAAAAAATTGTATTCACTAATGATAGCACAGTTAGCAGAAAAAAGAATAAACAAAATGCAAAAAACTTATTATGATTTT
>CAVCIJ010000225.1:0-4670 GCA_963601995.1 bacterium
CTTTGAAATTGCATTTCTTATTTGCCTGATGTTAAAAGCCAAATTTTCAAGGCTTATAATTGCTCTGCTTTCTCTCATAATGCCGTCAATTTTATAACTTTGACTTCTTTTTGCAACACTTAATTTAACTTGCAAATGCTAGCAGAAAATTTTTTTCTTAACAAAAAACGTATTTTTTTTAACAAAGAAGTCCGCCAGTTAACAGTGTTTTCCGTGTTACTGAAAAAATTTTTTTGTTTTCAGAAAATTTTCTTGTTTACACGTGAACACGAGTTATGAACAAAATTTCTCGTGATGAAAAAATTTTTCTTCATCAGCGAAATTTTTTTTGTAACCACGTGCACGTGTAATGTCGCAGATGCTTTCTTAGAAAAAAAATTGCGTTTTACAAGAAGATTCTTTCTTAACTAGCCCAAAAATCTAAAATCGCTCGTAATTGCTAACAAATTTTTTTTGTGCTACATTTTTTACAATTTGATGAATATTTATTTGGAGGACTTTATGAGTAGCGAAGCTCAGAATATTCAGAGTGAAACAGAAATTGACAACGCAAGTTTTAATGCTGCAGTTGAACGCAGTCAGGCTATTGAAGCAGATCTTGCAGTAAATCCTAAAAAATACAGAGTTCTTACAGGCGATCGGCCTACAGGAAGGCTTCATATAGGTCATTATTTTGGCTCTTTGCAAAACCGCGTAAGACTTTCTAAAATGGGCATTCCTACAATGATTTTGATTGCTGATTATCAGGTTTTAACTGACCACGAAGCATTCAACGAAATCAGCCAGAACACAAAGCAACTTGTAATTGACTATCTTGCTGCTGGAATTGAGCCTGGAGAAAACACAATAATTTATCCTCATTCATATATTCCGGAATGCAATCAGCTTATGCTCCCTTTTTTAACCCTTGTTTCAAATTCTGACCTTGAAAGAAATCCTACAGTAAAAGAAGAAATTTCAAAAAGCCAGCTTTCTGTTGTTAACGCCGGAATGCTTACTTATCCTGTTCATCAGGCCTGTGACATTTTGTTCTGCAAGGGAAATGTTGTACCTGTTGGAAAGGATCAGCTTCCGCACATAGAACTTACTCAGAAGATCGCAAAAAGATTCAATAAAAAATTCTGCAAAAATTCTGCTCCTATTTTTCCTGTTCCAAACGCTCTTCTTTCAAAGACTCCAAGTATTATGGGACTTGATGGTAATCAAAAAATGAGCAAGAGCCGCAATAATGCGATTTTTTTGTGTAACACAGAAGACGAAACTGCAGCACTTGTTAAAAAGGCAAAAACTGATACGGAACGTGTTATTACTTACGATCCTGCTCATCGTCCTGAAGTTGCAAATTTGCTTGGCCTTATTTCACTTTGTACTGGCGAGGAACCTGAAAAAATTGCTTCCAGAATTGGAGACGGCGGTTCGGGAATGTTAAAAAAAGAGTTGACTGACGCTTTGAATGAAGAACTTCGTCCTCTTCGCAAAAAACGTGCTGAACTTGAACAAAGCCCTGACTATATTCGCCAGGTTTTGCTTGATGGAGTTAGTCATGCCCGTGAAATTGCCGTAAAAACGCTCGATGAGGTTCGCGAAGCAATGAATATGAAAATTTAATTTTTAACAGAAAATCAGGAACTGAATATGACTCGAAATATGACTGAGGGAAGCCCTCTTAAACACATTTTTATTTTTTCTTTGCCATTGCTTGCAGGAAATCTTTTTCAGCAGACATACAATATTGTTGATACTGCGATTGTAGGACAGTTTCTTGGCGCTTCTGCACTTGCGGGCGTTGGCTGTTCCAGTGGAATTCAGTTTTTGATTCTAGGATTCTGTATGGGAATTTGTACTGGATTTACAATTCCTATTGCCCAGCGTTTTGGTGCGAATGATTTTTCAAATATGCGCCAGTATATTTTTGTAGGCAGTTTAAGTCTTGCTGTTTTTTCGCTTGTGATTACAACAGTCTGTGCCTTGCTTTGTTCAGATATTCTTTTGTGGATGAAAACTCCTTCTGATATTTTAAAAGACGCTTATGATTATCTTTTTGTAATCTTTTTAGGAATTCCTTTCATGATTCTTTATAATTTTCTTTCGGGAGTTCTGCGTGCTGTTGGAGATTCAAAAACGCCTTTTATCTTCCTTGTAATCTCTACAATTTTAAATGTTGGACTGGATTTAGTTTTTGTCCTTGTAGTAAAGCTTGGAGTTTTTGGTGCAGCTTTAGCTACTGTAATTTCGCAGGCAGTAAGTGGACTTTTATGCCTTGCCCTTATTCTTGCTAAGTTCAAGATTTTACATTTTCAGCCGGAAGATAAAAAATGGGACTGGCAGAAGTGCAGAAATCTGATTGGAATGGGCGTTCCTATGGGACTGCAGTTTTCTATTACAGCGATTGGAAGCATGGTTTTGCAGGCGGCAAATAATGGACTTGGATCACGCTACGTTTCAGGATTTGTGGCGGCTACAAAAATTAAGCAGTTTTTGCTGTGTCCTTACGATGCCTTTGGAACTGCAGTTTCAACTTACGCAAGTCAGAATTATGGAGCGGGAAAAAGTCAGAATATCAAAAAAGGTATCATTCAGGGAACGATACTTTCTGTGTGCTACGGAATTATTGCAAGCTTGATTATGCTTTTCTATGGCAGAGCACTTTCATCTCTTTTTGTAAATTCCGGAGAAGAATTTATTTTGAATGCGGCAGAAAAATATACCATGACAATGGGATTTTTTTACTGGTCGCTTGGAATTTTAAATGTCCTTCGACCTACAGTTCAAAGTCTTGGATTTTCTAAAACTGCAATGCTTTCCGGCGTAATTGAAATGTTTGCACGCTGTACCGTTGCATTCGGCTTTGTGCCAAAATTTGCATATGCTGCGGTT
This sequence comes from bacterium, assembly GCA_963601995.1. Taxonomy (GTDB): domain Bacteria; phylum Spirochaetota; class Spirochaetia; order Treponematales; family Treponemataceae; genus Treponema_D. The sequence goes on from CAVCIJ010000225.1 coordinate 2,878, forward strand.
TGTGCAGCGGATCCAACTGCATGGATTTGTGCTGTTTCATTCATAATTCCGCTTACGATTTACGCAGTTCGCAAAATCAGCAAAAAAATCTCTTCTTAAGTTCATTTTGGAAGAATTTATTTACCTGAAAATTTTTCGTTGTAAATATTTTTTGCAAGAGTTAAGAGTTTATTTTTTTCGTTCATTTCAGGCGAATCAGTAACGCATTCAAAAAGTTCATTTAAAATAATTCCGATTTGCTTTCCAAAAGGAATTCCCTGCGCAATCAGATCCTTTCCGTTTACTGCAAGATTTTTCAAGCTGAGCGCAGAGTTTTTTTCTTCTTCGGCTGCAATTCTGTCTTTTAACTCAAGAAGCAATTTCCAGGCAGGACTTTTGTAATCAACAGTGCAGTTGTGCATTCCGTAAATATCGGCGAGTCGAAGCTGAATTAAATCATCAATATTTTCTTTTCCAATTCTGATTAAAAATCTTCTTACAGCAGCGTCACTCCAGCTGTTTTCGTAGTAAAACATATGTTCGCGCACAAGATGGCTTACGCGGTTTATTTCATTGTTTGAAAACTTAAGTTTTGTCATTGATGATTTGCATTTTTCTTCTGAATAAATTTCGTGTCTGTGAAAGTGAATTCTTTCCTGTCCGTCAACAATTTCTGTAAAACGAGATTCTGGCTTTCCTATGTCATGATAAAATGCAGACAGCCGAACTGTAAGATTTTCTTTTGGTGCGCCATCGCAGGCATAAAAAATGTGGTCAGCAACATCAAAATCGTGGAATCCTCTGTTGTCTTTTTGAATGCAGCCACGACAGTTTGTAAATTCTGGAATAAAAATCGAAAGAATTCCGCTGCTTTCCAAAAGCTTAAGTCCAGGACTTGGTTTGTCGCTTTGTAAAATTTTGCAAAATTCGTCTCTGAATCTTTCTACAGAAACATTTTTTATTTTTTCAAGAATCTGAGGATTTTTCAGCGCGTCCAAAGTATTTTTTTCAATGCAAAATCCAAGACTGCTTGCAAAGCGTACTGCTCTTACGGGACGAAGTGCGTCTTCGCTGAATCTGTCAAAAGGATTTCCTACAGTTCTGATGATTTTTTTTCTGATGTCGCGTCTTCCACAAAATGGATCTATTATTCTACCAGTTTTTAAATCAGCGGCAATTGCATTCATTGTAAAATCTCTGCGCGAAAGATCTTCTTCAATAGTTTTTGCGTATTTTATTTTGTCAGGATGGCGGGAATCAGAATATTCGCTTTCTGTTCTAAAAGTTGTAGTTTCAAGTTCAAGACCAAAAATGTGAATTGTTACAGTTCCGTGCGCAATTCCAGTTGGAATGGTTTTTTTAAAGATTTTCATGACTTCCTGCGGCTCAGCGTCAGTTGCCAAATCAAAGTCGTGATTTTTTTTGTTTCTGAGCATGTCGCGAACAGCACCGCCAACTAAATAAACTTTGAATCCATTTTTTTCAAAAATTTCACCGACTTTTTTTAATTCTGATGGAATTTTTATAGATTTTTTTTCGAGCAAGAACATATCAAAGATTTTAGCAAAAAAAAAGAAAATGGTTAAGTAAAGGAAATTTTTAAATTTTGTGATTTTTTTTTAGATTTCATTTAGAACATAAAAAAATATTTCAGTTTAGAAAATGTTTTTTAAATTTTACTCCAGAACTGCAAAAAGCCGATTTAAAGAAAAATTTTATGCCGGAACGAAAAAAAATTAAGCAGAGTCGATTTTTTCTCTGGAAATTTTTAAAGCCCTTCAGACAAGTGAATTATTATTCTTAAAATAATGTAT
>CAVCIJ010000226.1:0-3306 GCA_963601995.1 bacterium
GATGTAGTATGAACTCATAAACTTTGCAAGCGAAAAAAGTTCTTTTGTTAAAAGCGGCTCATCATCAATGAATTTTTTTGCCCTGCGGATTTTTTCACGTGGCGCAGAACATTCTTTGGGAATTGAAGAAAAAGTTCCAACTATAAAACCGTCAAGTTTTTTGTTTCCAAAAGGAACTTGAACTCTTCTTCCAAAATTTCTGTAAAAAAGACTTTCCGCTGTTTGTTCTGAAATTTCCTGCGAGGAATTCTGATTTTCCTCTTCTGGTTCAAGATATGTAAAAGTCTGATTTAAAGGCAGATTCAGAACAACATTTATAAAAAGCTCCAATTTTTTCCCCAAAGCAAAGTATTTTTATTTTAGTCAGCAAAAAAGTTTTTTAGGCGACTTTAGATTTTTTTAGTTAAATTTTTTTCTGGCGGAATTCTTCGTCATAGCCTTTGTTTTCATCAATAAGTCTTTTTCTGAACAGTTTAAGATCTTCCCACGCGGGAGCCTTTAGTGAACTGTCATGAAGAAGGGCACTTGGATGAAAAGTTGCCATAAGTGGAATTGAATTGTATAAAAACCATTTTCCCCGTAAAGCATTTATTCCGTCAGAACTTCCTAGCAAATTCTGAATGGCTGTCCTTCCCATTGCAAGAATGTATTTTGGTTTTAATGCGTTTATCTGAGCCTGTAAAAATCCTCTGCATGAATCAGCTTCGTCTTCCATAGGAGTGCGGTTTCTTGGCGGACGGCATTTTACAATGTTTGCAATGTAGCAGTTTATGTTTCTGTCGAGGCTTATGGCAGCAAGCATTTTGTCAAGAAGTTGACCTGCTTTTCCTACAAATGGTCTTCCGCTTAAATCTTCTTCTTCTCCAGGACCTTCGCCAATTACCATAACAAGCGGATTTGTGCCTCCTTCGCCAAACACTGTGTTTTTTCTGGTTTTTGAAAGAATGCAGTTTGTGCAGACACTTACTTTTTTACAAAGATTTTCAAGCGACAGAATTTTCTTTTTTTCATCTTCTGATTTTTCGCTGTCGTTTGCAGAAATTTGATTTTCTTTTTGAAAAGATTGATGTGATGAAACTGAACTTTGCATCGATTTTTCAAGCGGAACATTTTTTTCAATCTGATTTTTCATTGCTGATGTAAGAATTGATTTTAATTTTTCCTGCTGCTCAGAATTTTCAGATAAAGATTCAGTTTTGTTTTCACTGGAAATTTCAGATGTGTTTTTAAGAAATGAAGAATTTTTGCTTTCCTGAAAATTTGTATTTTTCTGCGGACTTTGAGAAAATTCTGAATTTGAAGTTTTTGTTTTTATCAGTTCAACAAAGTCATCTTCAAAACTGCTGAAATCTGAATCTTTAAAATCTGGAGAAGAGTAGCCGTAAGTTTGCGAAGAAACTGCTTTTAGAAAATTGAAAATAAGTTTTTTTTCTTCGCCTGTCATAATTTCTCCTAAAAAAAATTCCAGAGAAATGTTTCAATATTTTTCTGAAATTTTTAAGCACATTCGAAACAAAGTGCAATATCGCCAATGATATAATAAAAATGTTTTGTAAAGAATTGTGCTTTTCAAAATAAAAAGTCAGATTGATTATAATAAATACTTGCACCTTCAACAAGAATTAACTAAAGTTATATAAATTATGAAAAAACGAATATTTTTGCTAAGTTTTTTGTTTTGCGCATCTTTTTTTTCCTTTGCTCAAATTACGGTAGATCCAAGCGATCCTTTTTATACAAGCGTTGAAGGCTGGAAAATGCGCGAAGTTGTAGATAATGTTCCGCCGCTCAGACCTTATCCTTTTTCTCAGGTAAAAGACATTATTCTTCAGGTTATGAAAAACGGAGATGAATGCGATAAGTTGATTGCGCGCTATTACTGGGAAGAACTTACCTGCAAAAAGTGGTATTTGGATCTTGAAGGCGAAACTTATACAAAACTTAACGAAAGTGACAGTCAGGAATTTAATTCATCAACACTGTATGAATTTTTTCCTGCTTTTCATGGAAATTTGAATTTTTTTGATGATTTTTTAAGTCTTGGCTATAAGATTGGAATTGCTGCAAGAAATGATACTGATGAAATGAAATATCTTCCTGCGTATTCAAATTCAATGCACGATGCAATTCAGGATCCTGCAAGTTTAGGAAGTTTTTTTTCGTATCTTGATATGAACAATGTAATTTCTGCAGGATTTCCAAATCTTTATATTCAGACAGGAATTTACCGCACTGGTTACGGTCCTTTTTTGAATGATGGGCTTGCATTAAATGACACAAGTTATCATTCGGCAAATTTAAGCTTTACCTATATGAACAGCCGTTTTTCTTATGCCCAGCAGGTTTCTGTTATAGGAGCAACTAACAATTATGATTTGTCAAATTTAAAGCCTGACAAAATTCTTGCTTTTCATCAGATTGAATATGAAATCAGCAGGAAATTTATTATTGCATATTACGAGTCAATTGTTTACGGAAATAGATTTGATTTGTCGTATCTTATGCCAGTTCCTTTTCTTGCCGCTCAGGAACTAAACGGCTGCAGCGACAATCTTCAGATGGGAATGGCACTTAAATTTATGCCTGTAAAAGGCGTTTTGATTTCTACGGATCTTTTTGTTGACAATCTTGATATTGATAATCTTGTAAAACTGAATTTTTCGACTTTAAATTCCTTTGCGTTAAAAACAGGGCTTATTTATACGCCAAAAAATTCTTTCTGTACGAGAGTTGACTTAAACTATACTCTTGTAACGCCGTTCACTTATTCTCATTATCAGTTTGAAAGTGACGGAAGCATAACTGCAAATACAATCAATTATCAGAATTATACAAATTCCGGAATAAAAATGGGAACTACATACGAGCCGAATTCCGACGCACTCAGTTTTACGCTTGATTTTCTTCCAGTTCCTGGTCTTAATCTGCGTGTAAAATCAACTTTTATGCGGCATGCAAATATTGCAGAAACCTATACTGATGAAGAGGCAATGTTTTATCTTCTTAGCAGCGAAGGCGTTTATTCAACTGACGGAACTGTAAGCACAAGTTCAAGAGTTTATTCTGGAGCTTCGCAAACAGGGCAGACGGTTTCGAGTGCAGTTTCTTATTTGAATTTTTTAAAGCAGCGCCACATTATGTATTTGATTCAAAGCGGATTTAGCGGTGAATACAGTTTTGGCAGATTAAAAAATATTTTTAATGTTTCGCTGAAATTTTCCTACACCTTTGAATATATTCACAATTACGGAGTTGTTTCAAACATTTATCCAGGCGGAACAGTCACTTCCCACACAGATACAGGTG